>JAPHUN010000009.1 GCA_026193435.1 Chlorobium sp. | reverse complement strand
CGTTCAGTTCTGAACAGCTTCTCGAAAACGCTGCGAGTTTTCTCAAGGAGATCGTCAGGTTGAAGCCGGCTGCCGCCAAAGGGCACTACATCCGGAATATTTCCGTGTCAAGTACGATGTCCCCCGGCCTGAGGGTGAAAAAAGAAAAGTATGTCGCCTAACATAAACGGTTTACAAGATGAAGCGCGAGAAAAAAGAGCAGATAGTTAAGGATGTTGCCGAAAAGCTCCAGAAAGCCCAGGGCATTTACCTGACCGAGTTTCAGGGTCTTGATGTCGAGAAAATGGCCGAGCTGAGAAATGAGTTCCGCAAGGCTGGTGTGGAGTATCAGGTTGTAAAGAACACGCTGATAAAGAAGGCTCTGGAAAATGTCAACGGTGGAGACCGTCTGGCTGATGGGCTGGTAAATACAACCGGTATGGCAATTGGTTATGATGATCCGATCGCACCGGCAAAAATCATCGAGAAGTTCGGCAAGAAGAACGAAATGCTGAAATTCAAGATGGCAACTATTGATGGTTCGGTCTTTGAGGCTGACAAGTTGCAGGTGTTGTCAAAGATGCTCAGCAAAACCGAGAATATCGGTCGTTTTGCAGGTATGCTCAACAACGTCATCAGTTCCGTTCCGATGGTCATCAACGCGGTTATGAGCGATCTTGTTTCGGTTATTGATCAGGTTGCCAAACAGAAACAGGATTGAGGATACAAGGTCTATTACGCACTCAACAGAATTACGTCACAATAATATATAAAACAAGAGAGGAAGATAATGGCATCTATTGAAGCACTTGTAGAGGAAATTGGTAAGTTGTCGCTTACCGAAGCTTCAGAGCTGGTAAAGGCATTGGAAGATAAGTTTGGTGTGAGTGCCGCTCCTGCGGTTTTTGCCGGTGCTGTAGCTGCCGCACCTGGTGGTGAAGCTGAAGCAAAGGAAGAGCAGACAGAGTTCGATGTTGAACTCAAAGCGGTTGGCGCAAACAAAATTAACGTTATCAAAGCGGTTCGCTCTATTACAGGTCTTGGTCTGAAAGAAGCCAAGGAGATGGTTGACGGTGCTCCTAAGGTCGTTAAAGAGGCTGTAAGCAAAGAAGAAGCTGAAAAAGTCGCTAAAGAGCTCAAAGACGCAGGCGCGGAAGTTGAGCTTAAGTGACATCTCCTCAAGCGTTGATTTTCAGCACAAGCTCCGTTTCGGCATGAAGCGGAGCTTTGCCTGTTTGTAAGCGCTTGACCCTGCAGTTATGCAAACACGAAGTTCAGTACTGATAAAGGCATCAGCTGAATGGCTATTGTGTTTTTATTCAATGAAGAGTAAGTGAAGTACTTCCTGCAATCGATAAAAGTGAGGTGCAAGTGAAAGTGGCTGATAAAACACAGAAAAAGTGTATTGCCTTTTCCAAGATCCAGAGTATTGTAAATCCTCCTGATTTATTACAAGTTCAGTTAGATTCGTTCAAGAGGTTCATTCAGGACAGTGTTCCTCTTGCTAAACGTAAAGACCAGGGGCTTGAAAAGGTACTGAGAAGTGCTTTTCCGATTACCGATACCCGGGGTCTATATTTATTAGAATATATATCATATACATTTGACAAACCGAAATATACTGTCGAGGAGTGTATTGAGAGGGGCCTGACCTACGATGTTTCACTGAAGGTCAAGTTGAAACTCTCCTACAAGGATGAGCCCGATGAGCAGGACTGGAAAGAGACTATCCAGCAGGAGGTATATCTCGGACGTATTCCCTATATGACCGACCGCGGTACATTTATTGTAAATGGAGCGGAGCGGGTTGTCGTTGCACAGCTTCATCGTTCGCCCGGTGTTGTTTTCAGTGAGGCTATACATCCGAACGGCAAAAAGATGTATTCCGCAAAGATTGTGCCGACACGAGGGTCCTGGATTGAGTTCCAGACCGATATTAATAATCAGATCTATGTCTATATCGACCAGAAAAAAAACTTTCTGGTCAGTGCACTGCTTCGAGCCATCGGGTTTACAAAAGATGAGGATATCCTCAGCCTGTTCGATCTGATCGAAGAGGTTCCGGTAAAAGCCAACAAGAAAGAGTACCTTATCGGCAAGAACCTTGCGTCTGATATCATCGATATGCAGACAGGTGAGGTTGTCAGTGCCAGAACGGCGATTACAGAGGAGATACTGGATCAGATTACCGCAGCGGGCTCCAAAACGGTCAGGATCATGAAACCCGGTACGGGCGAGAAGGGACTCGATAAATCTGTTGTCACCAATACCATTCTCAATGATTCTTCCGCAACAGAGGAAGAGGCTCTGGAGATTGTCTACGAGGAGCTTCGCGCAAACGAGGCGCCGGATATTGACGCCGCGAGAAGTTTTCTTGAAAGAACGTTTTTCAATCAGAAAAAATATGATCTGGGAGACGTAGGCCGATACAGAATCAATAAGAAACTCGGGAAGGAACATGAGGCTTTCAAAGAGTTTCTCAGTGGACAACCCGAACTGAAGGCGCTGTCCGACAGTATTTACGAGAAAATTCTCCAGACGATACAGTCATATTCAGACGAGCCGATAGGCGAGGATATCATGGTGTTGACGCACTATGATATCATTGCGGTTATCAACTATCTCATCAAACTGGTGAACGGACAGGCGGAGGTTGACGATGTTGACCATCTCGCGAACAGAAGAGTGCGAACGGTTGGTGAACAGCTCGCGGCCCAGTTTGTGATAGGGCTTGCAAGAATGGGCAAAAACGTCCGTGAAAAACTTAATTCACGTGATACAGACAAGATAGCTCCTGCTGATCTTATTAACGCAAGAACGGTATCGAGTGTTGTCTCGAGCTTTTTCGCTACAAGTCAGCTCTCGCAGTTCATGGATCAGACAAACCCGCTTGCCGAAATGACCAACAAGCGGAGGGTTTCCGCTCTTGGTCCGGGTGGTCTTACCAGGGAGCGCGCAGGTTTTGAGGTTCGTGACGTTCACTATACGCATTATGGTCGTCTCTGCCCTATCGAGACGCCGGAAGGCCCCAATATCGGGTTGATTTCTTCGTTGTCGGTCTATGCGGAGATCAATGATAAAGGGTTTATCCAGGCCCCGTACCGTGTCGTCGAGAAAGGTATAGTGACTGACAAGGTCGAGATGCTTTCCGCCGAGGATGAAGAGAACAAGATCACTGTTCCGGTCAGCGTGAAATTTGACGAGAACAGGAGAATAACCACGGAAACGGTTCAGGCGAGAACAAAGGGTGATTACCCTGTCGTTGACGCCGAACAGGTGGATTATATGGATGTCTCGCCGATTCAGATTGTCAGCGCGGCAGCGGCTCTTATTCCTTTTCTTGAGCATGATGACGGTAACCGCGCTCTTATGGGAGCAAACATGCAGAGGCAGGCTGTTCCGCTTCTCGTTGCTGACGCGCCGCTGGTAGGTACCGGTATGGAAGCCAAAGTAGCACGTGACTCCCGGGCGGTGGTTCTTGCCGAAGGAGATGGCGTTGTAGAGTCGGTTACCGCGGAAAGTATCCGTGTGCGCTATGACGTGCATGAAGATGAAGATCAACGGATGATCATGCTGGATCCGGATGAGGGAGTCAAGACCTACAATCTGATCAAGTTTAAACGTTCTAACCAGGACACCTGCATCTCTCAGAAACCGGTCGTACGGACAGGTCAGAAACTTGAGAAAGGAGATGTGCTCGCTGACGGTCCGTCCACTGAAAATGGTGAGCTGGCGCTCGGCAAGAACGTGCTTGTCGCATTCATGCCCTGGAGAGGCTATAACTTTGAAGACGCCATTGTTCTCAGTGAGCGTCTGGTTTATGATGATGTGTTCACATCGATCCACATTCATGAGTTCGAGGCCAATGTTCGAGACACGAAGCGTGGTGAGGAACAGTTCACCCGTGACATTTACAATGTCAGTGAAGATGCGCTGAGAAACCTTGACGAGAACGGTATTATTCGTATCGGTGCGGAGGTCAAGGAACGTGATATCCTTGTCGGCAAGATTACACCGAAAGGGGAAAGTGATCCTACACCGGAAGAAAAACTGCTTCGAGCCATTTTTGGTGACAAGTCCAGTGATGTGAAAGATGCATCGATGCATGTTCCTGCAGGAATGAAGGGGATTGTGATCAAGACAAAGCTGTTCAGTCGCAAAAAGAAGGTCGGCCTGGATATCAGGGAGCGGCAGGAGGCGATTGACGCCTTGTTCGAACGCAGGACAGCGGATCTCCGGAGCCGCTTCAACACGTGGATGAGCCAGCTTTTTGAGGGTAAAAAGAGTACGGGCATCTACAATCTGAAGGGAAAAGAGATTGTTCCCGCCGGAAGTGTACTTGATGCAGGAACGCTTGGCAAGTTTGCCGGTCCCGGTTTTCTTGAGTCTGTCGATCTCTCAAAAGGTATCGTCAAGGACGCGAAAGCCAACGCGACACTGCTTCGCCTCTGCAGAGAGTATCGTCTCATGCTGAAGGATATGGAAGATGAGCGTGAGAATGAAAAATACAAGCTCAATATAGGAGATGAACTTCCTCCCGGAATTGAAGAGCTTGCAAAGGTCTACATCGCGCAGAAAAGAAAAATACAGGTTGGCGACAAGATGGCCGGTCGTCATGGTAACAAGGGTGTGGTCGGAAAAATACTGCCAATCGAGGATTTGCCTTTCATGGGAGACGGCACGCCGGTTGATATCGTCCTGAACCCTCTCGGTGTTCCGAGCAGGATGAATATCGGTCAGCTCTATGAAACCTCGCTCGGATGGGCTGCAAGGGCACTCGGTGTTCAGTTTAAAACGCCGATTTTTGATGGCGCAACCTACACCGAGGTACAGGAACAGCTTGAAAAAGCCGGTCTGCCCATGCACGGGAAAGTCAGGCTTTACGACGGTCGCACAGGAGAGCCTTTTGATGATGAGGTCACGGTCGGATACATCTATATGCTGAAACTGAGTCATCTTGTCGATGACAAGATTCACGCACGTTCGACCGGTCCGTACTCGTTGATAACACAGCAGCCGCTGGGCGGAAAAGCGCAGTTCGGTGGTCAGCGGTTCGGTGAGATGGAGGTATGGGCACTTGAGGCTTACGGCGCGGCAAATATTCTCAGAGAGATGCTTACCGTTAAATCAGATGATGTCGTGGGGAGAAACAAGACCTACGAAGCGATTGTCAAAGGCCAGAATCTTCCCGATCCCGGAACGCCGGAATCGTTTAATGTTCTGGTCAGGGAACTGCAGGGCCTTGGACTTGAAATACGTATTGACAACAAGGTTCCGTAGGCTGGTTTACGCTGTTGTTATGTGATACTTTCAGGGATTTCTAAAAGGTCGTTTAAGAGGGACATATACTATGATATTTTCACAGGGAGTTTCACCTTTTAAAGGTGATTTTTCAAAGATAAAATTCAGCAT
>JAPHUN010000079.1 GCA_026193435.1 Chlorobium sp. | reverse complement strand
GACAGCACTGCCGGAAAGAAAGTTCGCACCGAATTTTGCAGCCTGTTTCCGGAACATACCCATCATTTCAGGACCTCTGACACCCTCTGGAAAACCGGGATAGTTTTCAATCTCGGAAGTAATCATAAGCTGTCCTCCGGGCTGGCCACCGTCTATAACAAGAGGATTCAGATTTGCTCTGCCTGTATATATCGCCGCGGTCAGTCCTGCGGGACCTGTCCCTATGATAACTATATCCTGAATACCAGTATCCATATAATTTCAAGTAGAGGATCTTTTCAATGAGTACTAACACTATCCATGCAAAACAGTCAGGGGAAAAGCCGGGGCGGAAACCCCGGCTTCAGCTTTTGCTCAGGCAAGCTGGGCATTGATTTTCTCAGCGATCATATTCTTGGGCATTGCGCCGACCATCTGATCGACAACCTCGCCGTTTTTGAAAATCAGCATGGTAGGAATACTTCTCACGCCATACTGTGCGGCTGTGTCAGGGTTCTCATCGACATTCAGTTTTGAGATAACTGCCTTACCCTCAAACTCTCCGGCAAGTTCTTCGATGACAGGACCAAGCATCTGGCAGGGACCGCACCATGCCGCCCAGAAATCTACGAGAGCAACCTTGTCGGAATCAAGGATCGATGCTTTAAAATTCTGGTCCGTTGCCGTAAAATATTGTCCGCTCATAATAATAATATTTAATAATGTTAATTGAATTTTAACTTGATGACAATACAACCAAACAGTGATGAAAGTAATAAAAAATAACTTTTAAAGCTACCCGGCAATTTTAACATTGTCAGGACCAAGAATATTTTCAAGCTTGCCAAGCACTTTTTCGTCAGGCTGAACAGGGCTTCTTCGCGCAAACAAACGCAACAATTCAATATTCTCAGCTGATTGCACCTTGACCTCAAAATCAACCGCTGTACCACCCTTGTGCTCTTCAAGCACCTCCTTCACCCTCTTCAGCTTCTCCAGGTCCGAAGGATCATCAGCATCCACTTTCAGGATAACTTTATCGATACAGGTTTCACGAACCTGCTTGATCGGAACCACCTCCCTGACAAGAAGTTTCAGCATACCGCCGCCGACTTCAGCCTCGACGATCATCATCAGAACTTCCTCCGGCTTCAGAAGATGACGGTACTGCTCATACACACTTGAAAAAACCGTAAAATCAGCTTTCCCGGTAAAATCCTCAATACTGCCAAAAAGCATCTGCTTTCCTTTTCGGTCCTGATGGTGCCGTATTGAAACGACAACACCGATCACTTTATACTGTCTTGCCTGCTGAACATTTCTCGACTTCAGCTGAAGATTCGCAAACGCCACCCAGTCACGTCGATAGGGTTCAAGAGGATGATGACTCAGGTAGAATCCCACCAGCTTCTTTTCCGCCTGAAGTTTCTCACTTTCCGTCATGGGTTGAGCAGAGTCCAGATCGGGATAGAGAGAGTCCTGAAGAGCCTCGTTGGATTCGTCGCTAAAAAAGCCGCACTGTCCGAGAGTGACCGATTTATTCTGAATCTGGCCGAACTTTGTCGCTTTATCGACATTGGCGAGCAGTTTGGCCCTGTCGGGGTCAAGCTCATCCATAGCTCCTGCCAGAATCAGGCATTCAAGGGCTTTCCGGTTCATCACCCGCTGATCAACAGATGCTGTCAAATCAAAAAGATTGATAAAATCCTTCTTGCGTAAAATCCTTGCAGAAACGACCGCCCGCGCGGCATTGCCTACCTGCTTGATCGCGTTCAACCCGACTCTGATCGCTGATTTCCCCTCCTGTTCCTCAATGGTGAAGAGCGCGTCGGATTTATTTACTGACGGAGGAAGCACCGGGATGTTGAAACTTTTCGCCTCGTCGGTCAGATGCTTCATTCTGGCAGTGTCACCGATTTCGCTGTTAAGAATCGCCGTCATGAATTCAGGCGGATAGTGCGCCTTAAGGTAGCCTGTCCAGTAGGCAAGCACGCCATAGGCTGCCGAGTGGCTCTTGTTGAAGCCGTATCCGGCAAATTCCGACATAAGATCGAAAATCCTGTTGGCCAGCTTGTCATGAACCCCCTGATCGACAGCACCCTCGACAAAATCAGCCTTGAACTTCTGCATGATTTCAGGCTTCTTTTTTCCCATAGCCTTACGAAGGTTATCGGCCTTTGCAAGAGAGAAGCCACCCATAATCTGTGAAATCTGCATCACCTGTTCCTGATAGACAATCACCCCGTAGGTCTCCTTGAGTAGTTCCTCAAGCATGGGGTGCATATAATCGATAGGCTCCCGATTATGCTTCCTGTCTACAAAAAGGTCAACCGCATTTCGTTTATCATCGACTCTCGCGTTGAGCGCTCCGGGCCTGTAGAGCGCACTCATCGCAATGATATCCCCAATCTGGGTCGGCTGCAGTTTTGTCATATAGTTCTGCATTCCCTGCGACTCGAACTGGAAAATACCGGCCATCTTGCCTTCCTGGAAAATCCTGAACGTCTTTTTATCATCCATGGGAACCCTCTCCAGGTCAATGACAACATCATGCCTTTTACTGATGAGATGAAGCGTCTCATCAATAACCGCAAGCGTTTCAAGCCCCAGATAATCGATCTTGAGCAGGCCGGCATCCTCAATCCAGTTTTTATCGAATTGCGTTACGATCTGCTTGTCGTCTCCGCTTGATCTGGCCGCTCCGCGTTCAAGTTCTGCGACCTCCATCTCATCAGCAAATTTACGTTCCTCCGTCTCAATCTTGTTTGAGACGTACAGAGGCACCTCTTCATCAAGTCGTCCGTCGGTTATGACAACTGCGCCCGCATGCATTGAGACATTTCTTGCTCTCCCTTCAATGGCCAGCGCATAATCTATCAGACGTTGATTCTGTGATGAGCTGTTGACAAGATCCCTGAGTTCCCTGACCTCTTCAAGCGCCTTACTCAGGGTGATTCCCGGCTTTCCGGGAACAAGCTTTGCGAGACGATCCACAACCGCAAGGGGGACTTCAAGCACACGGCCGACATCGCGAATAGCCGCTCTGGCCCCGAGAGTGCCGATAGCGATAACTTTCGCCACACTCTCCTCACCATATGTTTCTACGGTGT
>JAPHUN010000348.1 GCA_026193435.1 Chlorobium sp. | reverse complement strand
CGCAGCCATTTTCCCTAAACTCCGCAATATCAAACCAGGCCGCTATAGCGTCCCGGAAAAAATGTCAAACTACACGCTGCTTGAATACCTCCGCTCAAGACCGCAGGATGAAGAACAGGTAATGATACCCAACGGTATCCGTCAGGAAAAGATCGCAGCAATCGTCAGCCGGCAGCTCGACATAGATTCCACGGCCTTCATGCGATCGGCAACGGATATTCATCTCCTGAAATCGATGAACATTGATGCAAACAACGCAGAAGGATACCTCTTCCCGGGAACCTACAATTTCGCATGGGCAAGCACACCCGAAGAGGTTGTAAGCTTTCTCGCCGGCCGCTTGCGGGCACTGTATGCAGACTCTCTGCTGTCAAAAGCCGCCAAAGCAGGACTGAATGAACACCAATTACTGACTCTGGCCTCTATTGTCGAAGCCGAAACCCCGCTCGATGAAGAAAAACCGCTGATCGCAGCAGTCTACCTTAACCGCCTGAAAAAAAACATGAAACTCCAGGCCGACCCCACCGTTCAATACGCGCATGGTCAGAACCCGAAACGCCTGCTCTACAGCGACCTTGACATCGACTCACCCTACAATACATACCGCTACAGAGGCCTGCCTCCCGGTCCGATATGCAACCCGGGCAAACCGTCGATTCTTGCCGTGCTTAACCCGGCCAAAACCCGCCATCTCTACTTTGTAGCGACAGGCGACGGAGGACATTACTTTGCCGAAAGCCATGCGGAACATTTGCAGAATGTCAGAAAATATAGAAACAAGCGACGACAGCAACGCAACAGCACCCCCGCACCCATGGTCCGATAAAGCACAAAAAACAACAGGAAAAACCAGCCGCGATAACTCAAAATGGGGCGTCTTTTCCCGGTCGTGCCCCTTCCCTGAGCCGCGACGGGATCCTGTTCGTTATGCAACTGAAATATGTATATTCATCTGATCAAACCCTTAACCATTAAATCAATCAGGAGCAATGCAGAAAAAGACCTTGTCAGATATATCATGTAAAGGGAAACGGATACTTATGCGAGTGGATTTCAACGTTCCGCTTGACCTGAACGGCACGATCACCAATGACAAGCGCATAATCGAAGCGCTTCCGTCGATCAGGCAGGTGCTCGAAACAGGAGGACGTCTCATCCTCATGTCCCATCTCGGTCGCCCGAAAGGCAAGGTCACTCCAGAGCTCTCACTCGCGCCCGTAGCACGAAGGCTCTCGGAGCTGCTTGATACCGACGTTGTCATGGCAAACAACTGTATAGGTACCGAAGCCATGCAGCAGGCGCTCGCACTGCAGGACGGCGAAGTCATGATGCTCGAAAACCTGAGGTTCCATCCCGAAGAAGAAAAAAACGACCCTGAATTCGCACGTGAACTCGCCTCAATGGGTGAGATCTATGTAAATGATGCGTTTGGAACGGCTCACCGCGCTCATGCCTCAACAGAGGGCATCTGTCACTACGTCCAGCCGTCCGTTGCCGGGTTCCTGATAGAAAAAGAGCTGAAATACCTCGGACAGGCATTGAACAATCCGGAAAGGCCGTTTGTCGCCATTCTTGGCGGAGCGAAAATCTCCGGAAAAATCGACGTCCTTGAAAACCTCTTCAACAAGGTCGATACGGTGCTTATCGGCGGGGCCATGATTTTCACCTTTTTCAAAGCCCAGGGTCTCTCTGTCGGAAAATCGCTTGTAGAAGATGACAAGGTTGAACTTGCCCGGCACCTGCTTCAGACAGCCAAAGAGAGAAAGATCAGAATGCTTCTGCCGGAAGATGTGATAGCCGCGTCCGAATTCTCGGGAGACGCCGAAACCATGGCTGTCCCGGTCGGGAGCATTCCTGAAAATATGATGGGACTGGATATCGGCCCGAAAACCATCGACACCTTTTCACGGGAAATTCTTGCCGCAAAAACCGTCGTCTGGAACGGACCCATGGGGGTTTTCGAAATAGAGCCCTTTGCAAAAGGAACCATAGCTATTGCCCAGGCCCTTGCTGACGCTACTGCAAAAGGAACGATCTCCATTGTCGGCGGAGGAGATTCAGCCGCGGCCGTCATGAAAGCAGGACTCGCCTCGGGAATAACACACATATCGACCGGAGGAGGCGCAAGCCTCGAATTCCTTGAAGGCAAGGAACTCCCCGGTATTACGGCACTGAACGATTAATACACCGCCCGCATTGGATTTCCTGATAACGGCACCTGTAAACCTTGAGCAAGGAACGCTCTGAATGAACAACTATAATCAGCCATACAGCCCCGGAGGTTTTCAGGTAATGCCTCCGGCGATAAAGACCATTATACTCGCCAATATCGCGGTATTTCTTCTGCAGTTCTCTCCGTTAGGCCTCTATGTCATGTACTTTGGCCCGTTGTGGCCTGTGGCATCTTCAGGGGAGTACTCGTTTCAGATATGGCAGCTGATCACCTACATGTTCATGCATGGTGGGTTTGCGCACATCCTGTTCAACATGTTCGCACTCTGGCTTTTCGGCGCCGAAATAGAAAACTACTGGGGGACGAAAGAGTTTACGACATACTATTTCGTCTGCGGCATTGGAGCAGCCCTGCTGAATTTGCTAACAACCGTAGGCAGTCAATATCCGACAGTCGGGGCTTCCGGAGCTGTATTCGGCATACTGCTGGCGTTCGGCATGATGTTTCCCGACCGATATATTTATCTCTATTTTCTCTTTCCTGTAAAGGCTAAATATTTCGTCGCGGGTTATGCCGGTATCGAGCTGCTGATGGGGATCAACAATTCGACCATGGGAAGCGGCAGCAACATCGCCCATTTCGCTCATATCGGTGGTATGCTTGTCGGGTTGGTCTACATTAAGTTCCGCCAGCAGGGATGGTCATTCTCCGAATGGGTGGACAAGACCTTTCCCAAAAAAGAAGAGAGCTCAGGCCCGAAACTTTACAAAAAAGAACCCGCCGCTCCGGTCTCCGAAGAGGAGGTAGACGCCATTCTCGACAAGATATCCCGCCATGGTTATGAATCGCTGAGTGATAAGGAAAAAGAGACCTTGCTGAAAGCAGGGGGCAAGTAAAAGGAATAGTGCGATGACTACAAAAGAGAAGGCATACGAACGGGCCAGAAAAAAGGCAGAGAAGGTTGTCGGCGATCCGGAAAAAGTCAAAAAAATAGTTAACTCGGCGCTGAACAAAGCCTCCTCAGCCGGCTACTCATCACAGTTTCAGGAAATCGCCGATAAATTACAGGCGCTTGTGCGCCTAGTCAAAAGCTGGATCAACAAGGAGTACAGATCGACTCCATGGCAGACGATCATCCTTGCTGTTACGGCTCTTGTCTACTTCGTCACTCCCTTCGACGCGATATTCGACTTCATTCCCCTTCTCGGCTTCGCCGATGATGTAGCTATACTCACAGCCGTTCTCTCCTCGATCAACCACGACCTCGACAAGTTCATCGAATGGGAGCAAAACCTCGTTCAGAACGACGAACCGTCGGTCTCCGCTGTCGACGCTGATTTCGAGGAAGTGGCAGGGGAAGGGAAGGCGGAAGGCTGAAGGCAGAAGACTGAAGCCAGGAGACTGGCGACTGGCGACTGGAACCGGCACATGCATGCATTAAAAATGAAACCTTTTTCCCTTCCCGTGCATAGTACAAATAAGAGCCCATGAACAGGAGAGTGATTGTTTTTGTCATTTCCGGACCCGGAATGACAGAATGATCTTCTCAATGAACCGACTGGAAACCCTTTTTGAAAGGAGGTACTGATGAAAAACGGCAAGTTTGTACTCATTCTGTTGTGCCTGGTTATGATAATCCCTCTGGAATCCTGCGTCGTGTCGCGCCCTGTTGGGCCGGGCTCGAATCACGTATGGATTGCTCCCAGAACCACGCACTCAGGGGTGGTTATTCCGGGCCACTGGATCTACAAAGGAAAACCCTACAAAAACAAGGTATGGGTTCCCGGCCATCACAACCGTTACGGCAAATGGGTGGCAGGTCACTGGAAGTCCATACGGGCACCGAGAAAGAATGCTGTCTGGGTTCCCGGGCACTGGACGCCGAATGGAAACTGGAAGACCGGGCACTGGCGTTACCGTTAAACCCTTCAAAAAGCAGCGACAGCCTTAGTGATCAGGCCGTCGCTGCCGATGACGCTCTCCTGATGAATTCTGGAACAGATAACTCCTGTGCCCGCCGGAATTCCAGTGGTACTATCACGTGATCGTGACAACCTTCCTGCATCCCGGCCCTGCAAGTGAACTTCGTCCGCCGGAAACAGGCGTTATGGTTATCTGTGTGCCAATCCTTTCCTTCAGCGCGGATACGTGAGAAATGATTCCTATCAGTTTGCCGTCCTGCTGGAGCCCGGCCAGGGTTTCCAGGGCGGTTTCCAGCGCTTCTTCATCCAGGGTGCCGAACCCTTCGTCAAGAAACAGTGAATCCACGCGAACGTTCCGGCTGGCCATCTTGCTAAGCCCCAGTGCCAGCGAAAGGCTGACAATGAAGCTTTCACCACCGGACAGATTCCTGGTGGACCTGATTTCGCCGGCCTGATAATTATCGATGACGTTCAGTTCCAGAGGCTGCGCATCATCACGAAGCAGCAAGTAACGGTCATTCATCTTTTGCAACTGACGGTTGGCGTGTCCGACCATCAACTCGAATGTCAGACCCTGAGCAAAGTTGCGGTATTTTTTACCGTCTGCAGAACCAATCAAACCATGCAGTTTATCCCAACGACGGCACTCCCTTTTCCGGGCTTCTATGGTCACCTGTTTTTCCTCTGCCCGTTCTTTGGCGACTGAATTTTCACTCAGCTTGTGCTTGAGGCCGGAAATGGCATCGCGCAGCTCTTTCAGGGATCCTTCATACTCCCTGCATTGCACTTCAAGTTCCTCATGAGTCTTGTCCGTAACCTTCCTGGCTCTCTCCGTGGCAAGACGTGCCTCACGATCTTTTTGTCTGGCGTTGAGATCTGTCTGCCTGTCATCCAGTGCCTTTGCCCTGGATGACAGAACTTCCTGCTGTTCTGTTGAAAGTCCGGCATCAAGAAACTGTTTTTCATCTGAAAAGCCGGCCGGGGCAAGTGCTGAGTAAAAATCGGCTTCCGCGTTTTTCAGTTCCGGTTCTCTCTGACCAATACGCTTTTTCAGTGATTGCACATGTGTTTTTGCAGAGGTCACCTTTTGCTGCATCTCATTGTGCAGAACTCTGCTCATCTTTTCTGCGTCCTCAGCATCGGCAACGGCTGTATTCAACCGACTCTCTTCATCGTCAGGATTTTTATCCCCATATAATTCCTTCCGTTCCACACTGCCGGCGGTATGTTCCTTTTTCAGAGCCTCCAGGCGCTCCTGCCTCTCAGCCAGCGCGGCAGTCAGGGT
>JAPHUN010000231.1 GCA_026193435.1 Chlorobium sp. | reverse complement strand
GTCTCCCATCTTCTCGGTCCTATCCCCGGTGAACCTGAACCGATTCTTCTTCGCTTTCAGTACGGGACTACCCGCTGGGAGAAGGCTGAGGAATCCTTGCATGATCTCATGTTCGTGACCAGGTGGGACAACTCCAATCCCGAAGAGATGGGTAAGCAGTATTTTGTCCCGAGAGCCGATGAGTTTGCCGGAACCTCTCTTGCTGCGCTTTTTCCCTATATGGAAGAGAATCTGGGCAACATGCTGCTTCCAGAGCAGACCTTCTACTGGGGATTTCTGACCGATCGTTCGCTCGACGCGCATATTTTCGGGGGAGTCTGGGCCGAGATTCAGGGGACGCTGTTTCTTGCTATTGGAGCCATGCTCTTCGCCTTTCCTCTTGGGGTTATCGCCGCCATCTATTTTACGGAGTACGCAAAGGATACTATATTCACCAGTATTCTGCGAAGTGCCAACAGCACGCTTGCGGGAGTGCCGAGTATTGTTTTCGGTCTGTTCGGCCTCGCGTTTTTTATCAACACGATGAAGGTTTCTGATTCTAAGAGCGTGCTTGCCGGTTCGCTCACCCTGGCGATCATGATACTGCCTACCATTATCAGAGCGGCGGAGGAAGCTATTCTTTCGGTTCCGAAAACGTATAAAGAAGCTTCTATCGGTCTCGGTTCGACGAAGTGGAGAACCATCATGACCGTAATCCTTCCTGCGGCGCTTCCCGGCATCATTACCGGGGGGATTATCAGTCTTGGCCGGGCGGCCGGCGAAACCGCTCCGATCATCTTTACGGCTGCGGTCAGTGTCGGCGCGACAATCGGGATCGGCGATGTGTTAACCTCCCCGACCCCGGCACTTTCCTGGAATATCTATAACCTCGCCAGTGAACACGAGGCGGCAAATGAGATCCGGCATGTGCAGTATGGTATGGTGCTTGCGCTTATATCCATTGTTCTGTTACTTAATTTGTCAGCTATATTGCTCAGAGCCAGAATTTCAAAAAATTAAAAGGTTAAAATACATGCAGATGACAGCTGAAGCAAAAGATACGAACAAGGCTGCATCCAAAAGCGGTGCGTCAAGAGAGATTTTTCTTCCTCCTGACCGTGAAAGGGTCAGAGACGGAGGAACACCGCATGTGAGCGCAAAGAATTTTTCAATATTTTACGGTGATTTTGAGGCGGTAAAGAAAATAAATGCCGATATCCTCTCGAAATATGTTACGGCGATTATCGGGCCTAGCGGTTGTGGAAAGAGTACCTATCTGCGTGCTATAAACCGTATGAACGATCTTATTCCTTCATGTTATACTTCCGGTTCACTGATGTTCGATGGTGAGGATGTCTATGGGAAATATACCGATGAGGTTCAGCTAAGAAGAAAGATCGGTATGGTCTTTCAGAAGCCCAATCCTTTTCCGAAATCAATTTTTGATAATATCGCATACGGGCCGCGACTACATGGAGTAAAGGATAAAAAGGTTCTTCAGGAGATTGTCGAGAAAAGTTTGATGAAATCTGCGTTATGGGATGAGGTTAAGGACAGGCTTGACAAAAATGCTCTTGGGCTGAGCGGCGGTCAGCAGCAGCGCCTTTGTGTCGCACGAACACTTGCGGTTGAACCGGAGATTCTGTTACTTGATGAACCGACTTCGGCTCTCGATCCCAAGTCGACAGCCAAGATCGAGGATCTTGTTGAAGAATTGCGCGGGGACTATACGATTGCCATCGTGACGCATAACATGCAGCAGGCTTCGCGTGTCTCCGACTATACGATGTTTTTTTATGAAGGTGACCTTGTTGAATATGCACCGACAAAACAATTGTTTACAAACCCCCGCGATCAGGTGACCGAAGATTATATTACCGGAAGGTTCAGCTGATAATCCAAACACTATTGCTATGGCCGACAGACCCGTTCATGAACATATCAAAGAACTTTCCAACTCACTGGTTATACTTTCCGACAAGGTAGTAAAGAACTTTTCAGGTGCTATGGAGGCTCTTTCCGGTGAAGCAGAGCCGAGTCTAGAGGAGGTCAGGCTTGTCGAAGGTGAGATAGACGCTTCTGAAGTCAGGCTTGAAGAGAGCTGTCTGGTGTTTCTTGCTTTGAACCAGCCTGTCGCAAGAGACCTTAGGTCTATCATTACCATTCTGAAGATCAATACGGACCTTGAACGGGTCGGGGATCTCGCGTTACACATTTACGAACGAATTGCCGAAGTCGATCAGGATTTTCTTCGTGAATTTCATTTTGAGAGGATGGGATGTGTCGCGAAGGATATGGTTCAGAAATCAATACAGGCATTTGTCAACAAGGATCGTAAGCTTGCTGAAGAGGTATGTGAAATGGACGAGGAACTCGACGCCTTGCACAGGGCTGTTTTCAAGAAAGTATCCGCTGAGATTCGCGTCGGCGAAATGGACAGTAACCAGTATATTATCGCACTGAGCATTTCACGATACATTGAAAGAATCGGTGATCACGCAACCAGAATAGCCAGAGAAGTGCTTTTTCTGATCACAGGAGAGATTGTCAGGCACTCTGAGGGTTCGTTTGAAAAGCTCATCCAGTCATTGAAAGATTAGCTTTCTGATAAAACCCGTCGCCAGAGTTTGAAATGCCGAGGGTTTTATTTTTTTCTTGCAATTGACCCTTCCACTCAGCTAAATTATCACCACTTATATTGAGCACTTGCAAATGCAGGCTCACTATTGATACTCTTAAGAGATCGAAAGGTCAGAAATGATAGTACAAAGACGTTATGATGTTTCCGGAAGGTCGTATGATGTCCGGTGACGCTTTGTGTAACATCTCCCGGGATTTCTTGAAGAGTTTTATTTTCTCTTTGCCTAACAGATTATCGGATACGATACAATGAAAATTTTCGGAAAAAAAACCGGTCTTTCCGGCGGAAGTGATGCCAGAAAGGGAATAGAAAAAGTAGCACGTCCGGAGGCGTTTACCATCAGGGTTGACCCGCAGAAGTTCAATCTTGCGACAAAGCCTCAGGGGCCGGTGCATGAGCAGCTTGAAACACTGAGACAGAAGTTGACCAAGCTCTCGTCCAATGTCGAGAACAATCTGATGCTGGTCATTCGGGCATCAACCAAAAAAAACAGTGACCTTGCACAGTCTGCGTTTGATTTTGACAAGGAGTATATTCAGAAAGGAAAGTTCGAGGTAGAGTACCTCTGTCTCGCATACAGCTTTTTTCAGGCGCTTGACCAGGGAGATAAAAAGGTTGTCGATCTTGCCCGGGAGATTATGCAAAAACTCGAGACAATCGGGCAGTATGCTTTGAATATCGCTGTCAAGACGGAATTCATTCAGCTTGCAAACATTGAAATCCTGCACAAGGACGAGTATGATCTCAAACCGATGGGTGATATCACGGCGGAGATGATCAAGAAAGCCGTCGAGGCGTTCGTGAGCGGAAACAGCAAGCATGCGACAGAAACTCTCGACATGATGAAAGAGATCGATGAAATCTATGAAAAAGCGGTTGCGAAGCTGAAAAGTGAGGTCAATGACGAGAATATCACCAACTCAACCGGAATTCTTTCCGTTGTCGAGCATGTAAAAATGTCCGCCGACTTGTCATGTGATATAGCGCGAATGATTACAGGCTGACCCGAAGGTTTTTTCTTCAGGCAGAGCGTTATGAAAAGGCGAATGACAGTTCGCCTTTTTTTTTCAGCAGGCGCAGATTGTTCGTTTTGACTGCCATGTTATTGAAGTGTTTTTCTTATTATACGTTCATTGCTCTTATCGCTATGCTTACATGACGAAGTGGTTTAAAGACAGCTCTCCGATACTTGCGATCTCTCGTATTGTATTGGCTTTTTCCTGGATCTACCAGGGGGCGGTACCGAAAGTGATCTGTCGTAGTCCAGGGGAGATTCAGCTTCTTGAATATGTTATCAGGAACAATGAACTGGCATGTTCCATGGTTGTCTGGATGGGGTATGGAGAGATAGTGTTCGGGGCCTTTCTCCTTGTGACCAGACGAAGCGGCGTTTTCCTTCTCAATGTTTTGGCGTTGTGTACGCTTCTGGTGTACGTTGCTGTTTTTGAACCGGAACTGCTCACCCTTCCATTTAACCCGCTCATTCTCAATGTGTCCCTTATCGGCATGTCCCTGATCGCTTACCTAGAACTACAAAAGAACACCGGTTTTGCAGAGCGCTAAACATGACAGACTTGCGATTGAGCCAGCAGTGATTGTGAGGATCTATCTTTCAGTATCAGTGTTTATCATCACTGCGGCGGCATTTCTCGGGGCCGCGGGCGCATGGACAGGAAGCTTGTTTCTCGATACGGTACATCCCTATGTTTTTTTTACAGGATTCGGAAATCTGGCGATCATCATCCTCAACCGTTACCTGATCTCCGCAATCTATCCAGAGCTTGAAACCGATCCCGATAAGCAGATCCGCTCTATCTACGCGGTAGTGCTTTCCGTGCTTCTTGTTTTTGTCGCTGTATATATGGATTGGCCATTACTCAAGGCCGCTGTCGGGCTTTTTCTCATCATCATTGTCTCCTCGGCCGCGAGGGAGATATTTTCGACACTTTCGATCGGGAAAATCTGGCAGGAGGTTTCTGTCCGGTACTATATCTTTGATGTGCTCTTTCTGCTTGTCGCCAATCTGGGGCTTTTTACTCTGGGGCTCAAGGAGACCTTTCCGGAATCAGGTGTTATACCATTTTTTGTTACCCAGTCAACCTATTTTCTCGGTTCCTCCTTTCCTCTGAGCATAAGCGTCATGG
>JAPHUN010000324.1 GCA_026193435.1 Chlorobium sp. | reverse complement strand
CCATAATGCTCGGGGAACTGGCGAATATCAGGATCATACTACAGGAAAACATTCCCTACCTCGGCATCTGTCTCGGGATGCAGACACTGGTAAAAGCTGCCGGAGGCCTCGTGATCGCTTTCCCGGCAAAAGAAACAGGGCTTTTCGATCCCGACGGCCGACCGTATACCGTCAACCTTACTCCAGAAGGAATACAGGATTCCCTCTTCCAGGATCTTGACCAAACCCTTCGTGTTTTTCAACTGCATGGTGAAACGGTAGTCATCAATGAGAACATAGCTCTGCTCGCGACCGGGCAATACTGTACTAACCAGATTGTAAAAACAGCTACCCGAGCTTACGGAATTCAATCGCATTTCGAACTTACCCCCCGACTGCTGCACTCGTGGATCTCTATCGACAGTGACCTGAAGAACATGGACAGCGGGCACCTCATGGAAAGTTTCCGCGAGATCCGGGCCGATTACGAACAAACAGGCACTACACTTTTTAAAAACTTTTTGCGGATTGCAGAGATCATCTGAAAAAACCAACGCCATGGTTCATCCTGAACGCATCCGCATTCTCAACCATGAAAACCCCGTTGAAGGCCCGGTGGTTTACTGGATGTCAAGGGATCAGCGAGCAGAGAATAACTGGGCTCTTCTGTTCGCTGAGCAGTTATCAAGGCAAAACAATCAACCGCTGATTGTCGCATTCAACCTTGTGCCATCCTATCCCGAAGCGACACTCCGCCACTATGATTTCATGCTCAAGGGCCTGATGCAGGTGGAGAAGCAACTTGAAGCGCTCAATATCCCGTTCCTGGTTCTCTCAGGAAACCCGGAGAGAGAAATCCCACGGTTTACCGCTTCCTGCCGGGCAGGAGCTGTTGTCACTGATTTCTCTCCTTTGAAAATCTCCGCAACATGGAAAAACAGGGTTCTTCAGAATATCCCGATCCCTTTTTATGAAGTTGACACGCACAACATAGTTCCCTGCCGGACTGCTTCGAACAAACTTGAATTTTCCGCCCGGACTATTCGCCCGAAAATCAATCGCCTGCTTGAAACCTTTCTTACAGGGTTCCCTGAGCTGAAAGGTCAATCCCCGGAAAGAAAATCAGCCGTTCCTCCTGTAGAGTGGAACAAGCTGTACGAAACCCTCAGAATAAACCGGGCTGTAGCACCTGTCACGTGGATCGATCCGGGGGGTGATGCGGCGACGAAAACCCTGAAAAAATTTATTGACCACCGGCTTGCTTTATACCCGAAGCTGCGCAACGATCCGAATGCTCATGCCGTTTCAGATCTTTCTCCCTATCTGCATTTTGGTCAGATCAGCGCTCAGCACGTCGCTCGTGAAATACAGGCGAGTGATGCCCCTCGATCCGCGAAAGATGCTTTTCTGGAAGAGCTCATCATCAGACGTGAACTTGCCGACAACTACTGCCTCTATAACAAACACTACGACTCCCTCAAGGGAATACACCCCTGGGCAGCGGAAACACTTGACAGGCACCGTACCGACACAAGAGAGTTCCTCTATACTGCCGATGACTTTGAAAACGCCTCGACACATGACCCCCTGTGGAATGCTGCACAGAAAGAACTCTGCAATACCGGAAAAATGCATGGGTATCTTCGCATGTACTGGGCAAAAAAAATACTGGAATGGACTCCTGACCCTGATACCGCCTTTGAGACAGCCCTCTTACTGAACGACAAATATTCGCTTGACGGAAGAGACCCCAACGGCTTTACCGGAATAGCGTGGTCGATTGGGGGAGTACATGACAGAGCGTGGTTTGAACGTCCTGTTTTTGGCAAAATAAGGTATATGAACTATAATGGGTGCGTGCGTAAGTTTAATGTTGACAACTATATAAAAACCCAGAGTCTTTCTGGCGCCTGAACTCACTATCCGTTTTTTTCATGGAGAACCTGGTATTTCTGGACATAGCACTGGTGGTAATCGTTTCAACGGTTCTGGGTTGGCTCTCCCTCCTGACACGCCAGCCAATCATTATCGCCTATATTGCCGCCGGGGTTCTGCTCGGACCGTGGGGTCTTAAACTCGTTACTGAAATCGAGTTTATCAATGAAACTTCCAACATAGGGATCACGCTTCTGCTTTTTCTGGCTGGTCTTTCCCTGCACCCGAGCAGACTGCTTGAACTGTTCACAAAAACATTTTCTCTTACACTCCTGACCGGTGGCCTTTTCGCGTTTGTTACCGGAATGATCATCCATACTTTTTTCGGAGCCTCCGTAACGGAAGCAGTCATTACAGGCGTCGCCATGATGTTTTCCAGCACCATCCTTGTGGTCAAGCTCATGCCTACCATTACCCTTCACCAGAAACACATGGGTGCTGTGGCTATAGCGATCCTGATCATGCAGGATATTTTTGCTGTTCTTGCCATAACATTCATTAACGGGGGCAGCAGCGCATCAGTCACAGGATGGATTACCAGCATACTCATCGGAGTCCTGCTCGCTGTTGCAGCTATTCTGGCGGAGCGCTACATCATCAGAAAAATCATCATGCAGGTGCAGCGTTACAATGAACTGCTGAATCTAGTGGCACTGGCATGGTGTTTCACCCTCGCGCTGCTTGCCGAACAGATAGGAATGAGTCATGAAATCGGAGCCTTTATCGCGGGTGTCTCTCTGGCAGGAGGACCTCTTTCAAATTATCTTGCGGAAAACCTGAAATTTTTCCGGGACTTCTTTCTGGTGCTCTTCTTCTTTACGCTTGGCGCGAAACTCGACTTTGCGTTGATGGAGAAGATTGTCTGGCCGGCGCTGCTGCTTTCGGCTGTCCTCCTGGTGCTGAAACCTCTTGTTTACTGGATTTCCTTTACAATCACCCGGGAAACGACAAAGTTCAGCAGGGAAATGGGGTTCAGGCTCGGCCAGAACAGTGAGTTCTCCCTGATCATCGCTGTTCTGGCAGCCGACAGCCTGCTGATACGCGCAGAATATTCTCAGCTTATCCAACTGGTAGCGATAGTGACCATGACCATATCCTCCTATATTCTGGTCTTTCTCTTCCCGACGCCGCTGGGCACAAGCAAACCGCTGAAAATCGACTGATGGGATTGTTGATTTGTTGAATCGTTGAGGTGTTGAGGTGTTGAATACACGCCTGACAGTTCTCCAGGCAAAGAGAAAACAGAAATCTCCGTGGTTGATCCGAAAGGGTTCCGATACAATGGGATAATCGTCCCGCCTTACATTCGAAAGGGCGAAATATTTTTCGCCCCTACAAATAAACCATTCAACAGATCAACGGCTCAACAACCGTTTACGCCAGTCCCAGGTCGATTGTCCTGCGCTGCATGTCGACTTTCAGGATTTTCACCTTTGTCCTGTTACCGATCTGCAGTCTTCTCTTTCTCCTCTTGCCGACCAGAGAATAGGTAGCCTCATCAAACTCATAATAATCGTCCGTGAGATTTTTCATATGCACAAGCCCTTCGATCGCAAATTCCTCAAGACGTACATAAATACCAAAGTCTGTAGCGCCGGAAATGATCCCGGAATACTCTTTACCGACATGGGCGGCCATATACTCGACCTGTTTCAACTTAATGGACTCCCGCTCGGCCTCCATGGCGCTCTTTTCCCGCTCGTTTGAATTTTTACAGACCTGCTCGATCTTTGTGGAAATTTCGGCAAGCCGTTTAGCGGAAAGTTTCTTTCTGCTCTTGCGGGATGATTCATATTCAAAGAGCAGGCGATGAACCATCAGATCCGGGTAACGCCTGATAGGGGAGGTAAAGTGCGTGTAATGCTCAAATCCCAGGCCGAAATGACCGTCGTTGGCGCTGGTGTACAAAGCCTTTGCCATGGAACGCAGTACAAGTTCATTGACAAGAAACTCCACATTGGTGCCGTGCACCTGTTTCAAAAGATTACGAAGCGCCTGAGAGCTGACTTTAGGAGCGCCGCCCTTTGCTTTACCGTCAAGTTGCAGCGTATAGCCGATCCTGCGAACGAAGTTTGTAAGAATTGCTACTTTCTCTTCCTGCGGAGCCCCATGAACCCTGTAAATGGAGGGCTGGCTCTGCTTGTCTTTCAGCATAAATTTTGTACTGATGTATTCAGCCACCTTACGATTTGCGAGCAGCATGAACTCTTCAATGAGTCGATGACTGCCAAGACGCTCTTTTTTAACCACTTCTACAGGCTCACCTTTACTGCCAAGCTTAAAACGAACTTCCTCTGTTTCAAATTCGAGACCGCCCTCGCTCAGCCTTGTCTCTCTGAGTCTGGTACTTATGGTATCAAGCAGGTTGAGTTCCTTATAGTATTTGCCTTTCCCGTTGTTCAGCACTTCCTGAACATCTTCATAGGTAAAACGCCTTTTTGAGTTGATCACGGTTTTTACAAACTCATGCTGCATTACCTCGCCATCAGCTTTCATTTTGAAGAAAACCGAAAACGCCATGCGATCAACGCCGGGATTCAAACTGCATATCTGTTCAGAAAGTCTTGCGGGAAGCATGGGAATAACGCGATCGACGAGGTATACCGAAGTAGCCCGTTTCTGCGCTTCCCGGTCGAGAGGTGAATCCTCACTGACATAATGCGAGACATCGGCTATATGCACGCCGATTCTGTAGATACCTCTGGACAATGTCTGGATTGAGAGCGCGTCGTCAAAGTCTTTCGCGTCAACCGGATCGATCGTGAAAACAGTCTTGTCCCGTATATCCAGCCGGCCCTCAATGTCGGCATCGGAAATGTGGTCGCTGACAGACTCGACATACGTGAGCAGCTCTTCATCAAAAGACTCATCGATTCCCTTGCTCCGGGCAATAGCGCTTACCTCGACTTGAGAAGAACCGGCATCTCCGAGCACTTCGAGCACAACTGCCCGTATCACTCCGTTTTTCTGGAAATCAAGATTGCCGACAACGACCTTCTGACCATCCGATGCCCCACCGGAATCCTTGATCCTTACATTGATTTCAGGAAGAATCTTCTTCAGATCAGGGGCCAGGGTGAATTTCCGGTTATTCCGGACCAGGGTACCGACAATAGAATGCAGGGAGCGGTCAATAACCTTTGTGATGAGCCCTTCACAACGCTGATGAGGTGTAACCTGAGACTTATAGGTTCTCGGCACCTTGTTGACGATCACCTCAACCGTATCACCGTGAATGGCATCTGCCAGAGAGTCGGCCTTGATAAAAATATCGTCGTCGTAGCCCTCTACAGAGACAAATCCATACCCGTTCTGGTGCGTTGAAATGAGACCGGTATATGACTGGTCAACCTGATAATGCTGTTTATCCGGGCGGGGAAATTGCCGGGCCTGGACAAGCACATCCTCATAGGTTGGAAGCTCCTGGCCTGCAAGTCCGTAAGTACGTTTGGAATCCTTGTCGAGAACACCCTCTTCCTGAAGTTTATGCAACACATACCAGAAACCGGGGAGCTGCCTTGACTCTTCATAGCCGATAGTCTTGGCGAGTTCTACAGAACGAAATCGTTTCCCTTCGTTATCTGACAGAAAGTTGATGATTTCAGAAGCGATCGATGCCTCTCCTTTTTTTACCAGCAACTCGTTGATCAGAATATGATCGTTCGGCTTGACCCGTTGTTCACCGGGCGAATACGCGTTGTTTTTCTTTTTTTTTCTCGGTGACTTTGACTTCTGATTCTGAATATTCTTCCTTTTAACCACGCAAAAACCCCATTTTAATATTTTCTTTCCTTAGAACAATTGATACGCAACAGATCCCTCTATACAACCCGATCTTTCGCTGAAAAACCATGGCAACTATAATAAAGAAAACATATTTACACCTGTATAGCAATACAGCGCAATGCAAAAACACTGCAACTTGTTAATATCAACAAGAAATGCATGAATACCAATTTGTTTTCACATATTTCACGTCATATCCGAACACACAAATCCACCGTAGAAAATCCATATTCTACCACTGCCTGCGCAGCTTCTCTGCGAGATTAGTCACTCTTTTTGAATCATCACTGTTTCCCACAGCCATACCGAGCGCCTTTTGCTGGCCGATAATCATGACAAGTTTTTTCCCCCTGGTCACTGCAGTGTAGAGAAGGGTCCTGCGGAGCAGCAGGAAATGCTGCATGGCAAGAGGTATAACCACAGCGGGATACTCCGAGCCCTGGCTTTTATGAATACTGGTCGCATAAGCAAGCGCAAGCTCATCGAGCTCACTAAACTCATACTCGATCAATCGTTTGTCAAAATCGACGATCACCTGTTTTTCATCCTCATCAACTGACGTGATCACGCCGATATCTCCATTGAACACCTCTTTATCATAATTATTCACCAACTGAATAACTTTGTCGCCATCAGAATAGCTGGTGCCGAAACGAACGACACCGCGATTGCTGTTCGGATTCAGTTCCTTCTGCAGCGCGGCATTGAGCGAAATTGTTCCGAGCCCTCCACGGTTCATCGGCGTCAGCACCTGAATATCTCGAAT
>JAPHUN010000170.1 GCA_026193435.1 Chlorobium sp. | reverse complement strand
TGTTGGCACCATAAAGCATTTGTTGAAACGATCAACTTAGGATCACAGAACTTGAAGTACTTGTGAGCGTCCCCTTTTGTGCAGGAATAACCGTCAACAAAAAAAACAGGGGCTATCGTATTCCGGTTTGAGAACAGGGCTTCGCAGGAGCACGTATAGTTAATAACCAGTCCCATTTAATTTTCAAGACGTCCGGTAAACAGTAGAAGGCAGGTCCCCGTATCAGCCCGAACCCGAACCGCCGAAGACATAATTGTTAGCAACGCGGAAGGGCACAGTAGCCCGCCCCCACGCTTACCATCACACTCTTTCAGACTCCGCGACATTTTCTCATTGATGCAACATGCGATGATACTCAACGGAATTGGCCTCAAAGGCACTGGGAGAAATTGAAGCATCCAAAAAGTTTACGTAGTTGTGAACGTCCTCCTTCTCGTCGGAAGACTCTCTTTTTTTACACATTGTCCCTTAACTCTTTTTCGCAGGCCTCATACTCCCCGAGATGGGCTCGCATCAGGCTTTTCCAGAGCTTGCCGTGGTTGGGCACGAAAAAGTGCAGCAGTTCGTGCACGATCACATAATCCCAAACCTTTTCATCCATATCGAGCAGTTCGGTGTTGAAATTAAGGTGTCCCTCCGTCGAGCACGAAGCCCACTTGTTCTTCATGGGACGAACGCCGAGCCATACTACGCGTACATCGAGCTTATGAGCCCACTCGCGAACACGTTGCTTGAAACGGATCTTTGGAGTCGAATCAGTCATGGTTCAGATCCGGTTAGCCCTTTCCAGCAGGCGGAACAGGTAGTCTACAATGCCTGTTACCCGATCAAGGTCGTCTGACTGGGCAAAGATTGCAAACGTAATTTTCTTTCGAAGTTCACGCATCGCCGCCTCACTTTTCTGCCAGTTGGGAAATTCCACAAACGCCGTCTTGATCTGCCTGCTGACCTCTTCGGCATGATCAATCATCTCATCAAGCAAGGTCCGGTAGACAAAAAAGGTCAGTCCATCGAACCCCTTTGCAGCCTGCTCTTTTTTTCGCTCCTCGTTCACTTCGACCGCCTGCATCAGCTGTTCCAGGGCTTCGGCCGTCGTCACCTGACGGTTCTCGAAACTCTCCTGCACAGCCTGCGCCCGTTCTGCCATGGCGATCAGGAACAGATCGTCACTTTGATCATCTGCGATCTTTTCAATGCTCTTGATAAGATTGATCACCCTCGTTGGAGCACCTCCGGCCTGAGCGTTAATGATGTCGATGGCGTTCGAATCTATTTTCACCACGCCCTGCAACTCTCCAACTCCGTAACTGCCGACCTTTTCCTGAACTAACATGTTGGTCTTCCGCTGGAAATCGCGATCAACCTGGATGCGCTTCGTATAGGCCTTGCGGACCACGTTGTAGATTGCCGAAAGCGTCGTATAGTTGTCGATAAACGGCCGAAGGAAAGCATCCGGTGAGATGATCTCGTAGAGCATCTCGATCTCCTTGTACTCCTTGAAAAACGCTTTTCGCCGCTCCGGATCTCGGAAATGCTCGATCAGATTATCGACATCCCTGTCGTTGAAGTTGCTCTCGACCAGCCGGAGATATTCCGGCGCGATGGATTCCATCTTGCTCTTGAACAGTATCTTCAGGAGTTTGATATCCTTGACGATAGCGTTGATCTCGTTGCTGTCGAAAGCAAGCGCTTTTTCGAGCTTGTCGAAGATGCCGACGAAATCGAGCACAAAGCCATGGGGCTTCACCATCTCCTGCGCCTCGTTCTCATAAGGCCGGTTAACCCGCGCAATAGCCTGCAAAAGGGTATGGTCGCGCATCGGCTTGTCGAGATACATGGCGTACAGCAAGGGAGCGTCGAAGCCGGTGAGCAGTTTCTCGGTAACGATGAGGATCTTCGGCTGCTGGTCAAGCTTGCCGAAGCTCTTGCGGATCTGACGCTCTTTCTTCGGATCGAGATGGAATTTCTTGAGCAGGACGGAGTCGTTATTGTTGCCGGTGTAGACCACCCGGGAATAATCGGACGGCAGGAACTGGTCGAGGGCCTGCTTGTAGTAGGCGCAGGCCTCCCTGTCTACCCCGACAAGGAAAGCCTTGTAGCCGAGCGGTTCGACATTCGTGAGGTAATGCCCGGCGACGAACTGCGCCACCTTTTCGATCCGTTCTTTGCCCTTGAGGAAGTTCTTCAGGTTCACCGCCCGGTCGAGAATCTTGTTCAGCTCTTCGATATCGGCCACCCCCTCGGCTTCGGCAAGCGAGAGGAACTCCTTGTCCAGCGTTTCGTGCGGCACGAGCATGTCGTTGGGGGCAAGCTGATAGTACAGCGGCAAGGTAGTGCCGTCCTCGATGCTGTCCGCAATGGAATACTTGTGCAGATACCCTTTATCGTCCTCGCAGCCGAAGGTCTTGAAGGTTC
>JAPHUN010000351.1 GCA_026193435.1 Chlorobium sp. | reverse complement strand
TGAGAAATAGAACATAGAACCTTGAGAGGGAGTGCTCCTCACCTGTATCCGGCCACCCATATTCCTGGCAAGCTTGTTGGAAATCGACAGTCCGAGCCCTGTGCCTCCGTATTTCCTGATAGTTGAACCATCAGCCTGCACAAAAGGTTCAAAAATCGCATCCATTCGGCTCTCATCGATGCCGATGCCTGTATCGGATACCGTGAAACGGATGCGTGCGTTATCTCCAAGATCTTCCTCGAGCTCTACGTTAACGAGGATTTCCCCTTCATCGGTGAACTTGATGGCATTGCTGATAAGATTAACCAGTATCTGCTTGACGCGACCCGGATCCCCCCGTAAAAGGAGCGGGATATCTTCATCGGGCAGAAACGTAAAATTGAGCCCTTTTTTCCCGGCTTTATAGGAAAACATATATATGATTTCATCGAGCAGATCGAGCAGGTTAAAATCAATCTCTTCAAATTCAAGTTTATCAGCTTCAATCTTTGAAAAATCAAGGATATCATTGAGCAGATGCAGGAGGTTTTTTCCACTGGCATTAATCGTCTCGGCGAACTTTTTCTGCTCTTTATCAAGCGTTGATCTCAACAACAGTTCAGACATACCGATAACACCGTTCATCGGAGTACGGATTTCATGGCTCATGTTTGCAAGAAACTCGCTTTTCGCCTTGTTTGCCGCTTCAGCTTCAGATGCCATGGTATTGGCTCTGGCGATCGATGCTTCAAGCTTTCTGTTGGCATTCATAAGCTCGTTTCTCGCCCTGTTTGCATCTTCAACGAGGTTTATGAGCGCCTCTCGCTGCCTTTGCTTGAGCGACTCCTGATCCGGTTCTTTCCGTACCCTCTTATGGTCATGATCATTGACCGCTGAATCTGGCCGGATACCCGCCCGGGAATTCAATGGCACAGAAACATCACCATTTCCGGCTCTTCTTACAGCATATCGGGGAGGTCTGCCCAGTTCTTCACACAAGCGATTGACCTCTTCCTTGAGACCCAGATTTGTCTGTTCCCTCCCAACCATGAAACGGTTGAAACGTTCCAGATCATCAAGAGAACGCTTGAGTTCTTTTTCAATTCTTTTTCTTTCAGATATGTCGGTGGATATCATCACCACAGAGGTAATCGCACCTTCCTGCATACATGGTCCGAAACGGGACTCGAAATCTACACTTCTGCCGTTTTTCTGAACGACCGTACTTTCCAGTTTGGCAGGCTTACCGGTTCTGAATACCTGTTCAATAGTCGTATGATAGATATCATGCCGCTCGGGAGTGATATGCTCACAAAAATGTTTTCCTTCCGATATTTCCGAGTGGTGCCCCGGCATACTTCTGTTCATGTAGATGATTCTGTGCGAATCATCAACGGCAACGATGGTATCAGGACTGTTCGACAAAATGGAACTCAGAGTATTTTCACTTTCCCGAAGAGATCTGAGGGTGGTATCGAGTTTTTCCGAGGAGAGTTCAAGCTCATAGTTTTTGTCTTCGAGCTGCCGCCTCAAATCAGACAATTCAATGGACTTTCTGATCAGATTGATATTCTGTTCCCGAAGAGCGTTCTGTTTTTCAAGCAACTCCTGCTCGATCTTTTTGCTTTCGAGTACCTGATGCCGCAGAAGAACAAGCTGTCGCTCAAGCTCACTGTATGAAAGATTTTTTCTCTCCATGTCAATCAGTAAGAGTTATTCACTGCCCAATATCCAGAGCACTACCGTCTCATTGTGAAACTTTGCTTCAGCAAGCTTTTCTACGGAACTGTCGATAGGACCAATTTCACCATAGGTATAAAAACCGATGATCGGGACATCATATCCGACGGTCTTTCTGACGACGTCCACCTCTTCAGTAATTCTTCTTCCAAGAACCAGTTTCCGTCCCACACAACTGAACATGATAATCAATTCAGGCTTAGCTCCTCCGAGCCGTCGCATTGCCTGTTCAGCCGCCTCACGCGCACCATTGATCACATCCCCACGGGATCCGGTTGTCAGCGTGACGGCACTGCCTTCAGGGATAGAAGCGGCCATGGTGATGCTTCCTTGCTTTTCATCCACACTCAAGCCGCAACGTATCTGAAAATACCGTTCTCCGGATTCGCCCGCGTCTTCATCAATAAGTCCGAACGGGTACTCCATACATATTCCCGGCAGACGTGCGGAACGTTCATCTCCAAGAAATTCCCTGTACAATCCGAGCGCGCTCACATGATCGAACTCCCTCACGACATTTCCTGTCGATGATGTACAATAAAAGCTGTTGCCTATTGATGCGAACCCGCTTCTCACCCCGACACCTGTGAGGAATGAATCACCAAAAGAAACACTGAGACCGACGATCGCGTCACGAAAAACTTTTCCGTTGTAGTATTGAAACGTTTGACGGAAACGCAAGTCATCACCGAGATATCCTCCTGATATTTCATAATCGCTTCCAAGAAGCTGTTGAAGACCTTTAAGAACTTTCAAGCCGTCCCCACCCATACCATTCGGAAAAACAAGCAGAGAAGAGGACTTGCTCAAAAGAGTTCGTAAGCCGATATCTTCGATCAGCTCACGAGCGCAGATCTCTTCATCCCTGCTCATATGCAGTCCTATCCCCGCATCAAAGGTCACGTGCTGTGAGCTGATTGCCATAACGACAACCGAAGCCTCGGAAAAACCTTCCGGCGAAATCTCCCCTGCCGTCGTTCCGCCGACCATGGGAACATCACCCGAAACCGACGTGATACCTGACAGCAGAGCCTTATGATCAAACCGCATCGCTCCGAAGACAATCAGCACGTCTGCTTTTCCGCCTGTTTTTTCATAGGCAATGCCGACGGCCTCTCTTCCTGCCGAGAAAGAGTCATGATGATGGCTTGTACCAACGCCAACGGTAATCGCAGACATATGTTTCGAGTATGAGGTTCACGAAACCTGTCCATACTTCCAATAAACCAAAAGCTCATGCCCTGCTTACTGAGAGGCTCTCTCAGCCACCTTCTCAGCAAAACCTGAAAAGGAACAGTTCTTGAAAACTTCTGTGATAACGGGGGAACAGGCTACTAACTCTATAGTCATCAATGGCACCCCATAGTGAGGAACCATGACGTAAAGCTAAATTACTTATTTATTGTAATTATCCCAGACGAAACAGCTCATGGCACAACGTTCAGATACCTGAATTGAACACTACGCCAGTTCTCGGACTCCAGATAGTGTAACAGAGAACGGTTGACCTCTTCGGTTCTCGGACTGTCCGGAGGAAGAGCGACCGCATAGTACGCATAACGGAAAGAGGTCTCTATAATCTTTATACCCTGGAATTTTCCGGAAGCTATCATATAGCGCATGATCGGTTCATCATAGAGAACCGCTTCGACACGTCCTTCCTGAAGAGCCTGCAGCGCATCCTGAATTGTCGCGAAATGCTGAAACGTGATATACTCTTCATTGAGATACTGCATACTCGTAGACCCTTCAACCGTTCCTGTCTTTACTGCATGGAGGTCTCGTGGATTGTTAACGGAAACACCGAGAGAGCCTACAGTCAAAGCGGTTGTAATTGCAGCCGTAAAACCTGAAATCATAACGAGGCTCGCAAACATCCATACAAGCGCGACCACTCTTCCTGCCGGAGTTTTCGGGGATTTGTCGCCGTATCCCACCGTGGTCATGGTAACTGCCGCCCACCAGAAACCCGATCCTATTCCATGCGTCGGTGACCCTCCGAAATGCTCCGGATTTTTCCGGCGCTCGAAAAACCAGACAAGAAACCCTGACAGCAGCAACACCAGGGAAAGCAACATGACAATCCTGAAAAAACCGTACGAAAAAAAACCCTTGAGTATTTTATTCCAGTCAACCCCCTCATCCCGCGTGGCAATCGCAAGCCCTGACAGATAATACGGCTGAGAAAAATCAAGCGTTTCCTCCCGTTCTGCCGTAACGGTTATCGCAGCAACGCCTGCATCGAGTTCGTTATCGGCAACGCCTTTCAGAATATCCGACAATTCCATTTCCCGGAATTCATAGGAAAAGCCGTTCTCCAGAGCAATTTTTTCCCAGAGAGCGACACTGATTCCTTCCCATGAACCATCACTTTTTTTCATGACAAAAGGGGGAGAGCGCTTGGTGCCGATTATCAGTTTTTCTCCACTCTCAGCAGCTGATACGAAGCAGGGAGAGAAAAGAACAAAAACATACATCATACAGAGACTGCAGAAAATAGCCCCAATAGTTCCCGCAGCCCTGAGGCATTGGCTCTCTGCTTTCTGAACGTTGAAATTCTGTTTGGGCATACGCGTGATTGAAATATCAAAACAAATTAATAGCGAGAGTATGAGAGCATCTCTCTGTATTGTCATCAGCGGTTGAAGCGCAGAAACCGGAGTGTACAGAGAGTACATGAGGATTTCGAGCACTGCTCAACAAAGCAATTGAGATATGAAATAACTATAGAGGCGCCCATTAGTCAACCAGATAATATTCCAGCGTTGAAACAACCCTTACTTTTTTCATATACGGGGTATTGCTGTCTCTGTCCATTATGGAAAACTGACCTTGACTTGCACGCTTGATCTTACCGAGACGACTGCCGGAATCTTCGGCAAACTTTTCTGCGACAGCTCTGGCGTTGCTGGTTGCTTCTTCAATCATTGCAGGTTTAACCTCGTTGAGTTTTGTATACAGGTACTCGGAACGCGCCTGGTAATTCTCTCCTGAAATCGCCACCCCCTTTGCGCCGAGATCACTGAGTTCACCCCTTGCCAACCTGACCTTTTCGATGTTTTCCGTATAGACGTTCACTGTTGAACTGCCTGCGTACCGATAACGATAGCTGTTCGCATTACCATATCCCGTCGCCTGACGATCGATAATTGAAGGTGCGGATACTGAAATCTCTTTTTGAGCTATCCCCTTCTGCCTGAGAAAAGCAACGACAACGTCGTTCTGGTCTTTCAGAGTCGCGACCAGAAAAGAAAGATCATCAGCCGCGACGGTAAACGTAACGGGCCAGATAGCTATATCTGCGGATACTTCGCGCTCGGACAATCCTTTCACAACAACCGTCCTTTCAAACGCTTTGAAACGAGTAAATCCTTCAGATACTACATACGACGATATAATCAGCCCTGCACAAAGCAGTGCACCTAGAATAAAGGATTCTGCAATTCTTTTTTCTTTCATAATCCCTGAATCTTACGCATTGCATGAAACGCCTTTACAAGAAGTTATAAAATTACCGCATTTCTGATAACGCAGAGCAGCTGAAAGTCATACTCCTTGACATTCGACTATGCAGTGCTATAAAGCTATCGGCGATTTCTTTCACAACCTCAAAGCTGTCGGATAAACCGGAGTCTACAGAGAGCACATGAGGATTTCGAGCACCGCTCAACGAAGCAATTCAATCACAGAATAAATTAATAGCGGTTTAGGGCACCTCTATTAATTGTCGTGAGCGAACTGAAGACAAGGCGGACGGAGCACAGAAACCGGAGTGTACACAGAGTACATGAGGATTTCGAGCACCGACCAACGTAGTATTCGGGTCGCGCAACAAATTAATAGAGGAGCCCTTTACTTATGTTGAATATATTCCTGAATAGAGTACTCTCGTAAATTCTTTTTCATTCCGGAGGGACCCGAATGTCTGATAAGCAACACATGTCTGAAACCGTACTCATCAAAAAAGATGCGCATGGCATTGGCCACATCACCATCAACAGGCCGAAAGCCTACAATGCTTTGTCCATCGAATGCATGGAAGCTTTGATCCGGGCATTTGAAATCCTGTCTGCTGATTCTTTTGTCAGGGTTATTATTCTGGCTGGATCAGGAAAAGGATTTTGCGCCGGCCACGATTTACAAGAACTGCGAAGCAGTCCGGATACAACGTTTCATGAGAAAATTTTTGACCGTTGCGCCAGTTTGATGTTAACAATTACCGGTTCACCCAAGCCGGTAATAGCAAAGGTCCATGGCATTGCTACTGCTGCAGGCTGTCAGCTTGTCGCGAGCTGTGATCTGGCTGTCGCAGAAAACAACGCAGGATTTGCTACACCGGGCGTTTCTATCGGACTTTTTTGTTCTACGCCTATGGTGGCATTATCTCGAAATGTTTCAAAAAAGCATGCAATGGAAATGTTATTGTCGGGAGATCTGATCTCGGCTCAACGGGCCTATGAAACAGGCCTCATCAACCGGCTGGTGCCTATCGAACAACTTGACCAGGCAACACTTGATCTGGCGAAAAAAATAGCCTCAAAATCACCCCTGGCCCTCAAAATCGGCAAACAGGCTTTTTATAAGCAGATTGACATGAATACAGAGGATGCATATCGATACTGCTGTCAGGTGATGGTTGAGAATTTGGCAGCAGGGGATGCAAAAGAAGGAATCGATGCATTTATGGAAAAACGCTCTCCTGCATGGTGCAGCGTTACGCAGTAAACGGGTGTACAACAAACACTATGGGCAGTGATATTCGACACAGCTTCTTCAGCGAAGCGGACTTTCGTCAGTTCCGGGAAAATCTGAGAAAAGAGACAAAAATTCTGATGGACTGGTTTTCTTCGGAGGTTTTCGAAAAATCCGGAGAAGTGTGCGGCTTTGAACTTGAAGGCTGGCTGGTGAACGAAAACTACACACCGGCGCCCCGAAACGAGGAGTTTCTTGAGAAAGTTAACAGCAATCTCGTTGTAGCGGAGCTGTCGAAATATAATTTTGAAATAAATACCCGGCCTCACCCTCTTGACAAAAACCTCCCGGCCTATCTGCAGGAAGAGCTTTCAAAAACATGGCGTTCCTGTATTCATCATGCCGAAACCATGAATTGCCGGGTACTGATGATAGGGATTCTTCCAACTATCGAAGACAGAATGCTCACTCTGGAGCATATATCTTCCTTGCAACGATTCGCGGCACTGAATCGTGAGATACTCCGTTCCAGAAAACGCGAACCGCTGAAAATCCATATCGAAGGAGAACGGGAAACTCTTACTGTCACACACCATGATGTCATGGCCGAGGCTGCGACGACATCTCTTCAGATACATCTTCAGGTTTCTCCTGAAACTGCAGCCAGGCACTACAACATTGCCCAGATTCTTTCTGCCCCTATGGTAGCGCTCACTGCGAATTCCCCTTTTCTTTTCGGAAAAGAACTCTGGGATGAAACCAGAATACCACTCTTTGAACAGGCGGTAAACATCCCCTCCTTCTGCGATAAATCCGGCAGGGTTATATCAAGAGTGACATTCGGCAGTGGTTATGTGCGGAACTCTTTACGGGAAGTCTTTCTTGAAAATCTTGACGGTTTTCCCATACTTCTCCCCGAAACATTCGAGGAAGATTTCAACCGGCTCAATCATCTGAGACTTCACAACGGCACAATCTGGCGCTGGAACCGCCCGTTGATCGGCCTGAGCGACTCCGGAACGCCGCATTTGAGAATCGAACACCGAGTGCCGTCTGCCGGCCCCTCTATCCCGGACACGGTAGCGAATATCCTTTTTTTCTACGGGACGATGTACCATCTGCTCGAACAGAAAAACCCGATAGAACAGGAAGTATCTTTTGAAGATGCCAGAAATAACTTTTACCTGGCCGCCAAAAAGGGACTCGATGCGCAAATCGTATGGAGAAAAGGAAAGCGTATTCCCGTCAGGGAAATCCTCCTGGAGGAACTTCTCCCCGGAGCAGGCCGCTCTTTAAAGAAAAAAGGCATTGAAAAAGAGCCGATAGCATATAATCTTCATGAAATACTCAGGCAAAGAGTCATATCCGGCAGAACCGGTGCTTTCTGGCAAAAGGCATACATCAACCGTCACGGTCCGCGATTTCAGGAGATGACACATGTCTACCACGAGAACCAGAATCAACAGAAACCGGTACACACATGGAAAATCTGAACAAGGCGACAGCATCACCGGAACTGAATCTGTACAACGCCATTCCGGAACATCTGGCCGATATCCCGGTAGAAAAGCTCGATTCGATCCTCCCGGGCCCGTCCCTTATCTACATCGAAGGCGAGGTCTCCCCACCGATATTCATCTCGATACTTCTGCACGGCAATGAAATTACAGGTTTTCTCGCCATCCAGCATCTCATCAAGGAACTTAACCTCACCTCCAGACCTGCACCGAGAGGTATCATTCTCTTTATCGGCAATATCGCCGCGGCAAAAAAAGGGCTGCGCAGACTTGAAAACGAACCCGATTACAATCGCATATGGAACAGCGGCCTCCTTCCGGAACACCGTCTTGCCGGAACTGTTCTTGAAAAACTCTCTGAAGAACCGCTGTATGCCGCCATAGATATACACAACAATACAGGGAAGAACCCTCATTATACCTGTATTAACCGAGCCGATCCCTCATATATACATCTGGCCCGGAGATTCAGTAAAACAATCGTTTATTTTACCGAGCCTCATGAAGTGATCTCGATGGCTCTCTCGCGTCACTGTCCTTCGGTCACCCTCGAATGCGGTTTTTCCGGAGATGTCAGGGGGCTCAACCACGTCTGCAACTACCTTCTCCAATCTCTCACCATGCCTGCAGGTGAGCTTTTCAGCCCACCGTCGAACAAACAGAGTGAAATCTATCATACCATTGCAAAAATATCCGTTCCCGACAATGCACATCTCGGGTTCGGCAACTGCAGGCAGAATGTCGATATGTGTTTCAGGAATGATCTTGAAGAACTTAATTTCACCACTGTGCCGGCAGGAACAAAACTTGGCGTCACAAGGGCGAAAAACTGCACGCTGCAGATAACAGATAACGACAACCGAGACGTTACGGGCAACTACATCATTACTGAAAACAATGCCCTCATAACAAGAAAACCTCTGATACCGTCAATGTTTACGAAAAACAGAACGATTATCCATCAGGACTGCCTCGGTTACATCATGGAACCCTATCCAATGGACAAGCAGACAGGACAACAGCGATGAGGGGAAATGACTATTGACAATTGAATAATGAATATTGGAAGACGGGGAGAGTGGGATGTGTTAGGGGGCTGAGTTACCATTTAGCCATTTAGCTATTAAGCTATCCAGCTATTGAGCCATTGAGCTATCCAGCCAACCAGCCAGTTTGTTTTTTTCTCGTCACATTCTCTCCTTCTGCCTTTTGACTTTTACCTTTTCACTTTCTCTCCTACTACCTTCCCCGCGATAATCTCCCTGTAACGCTTAATAAGCGCTCCGTTGATAACCGGCCAGGACATGGTTTCGGCGAATGCGAGTCCGTTTTGACGCTTCCTCTCGAAAAGCTCCCTGTCCTTTATCAGCCGGACGCAATAGTCATAAAACTGATCCTGATCACCCGCTTCAGCCACAAACCCTCCATCCGCCCGCTCGACCAGCTCCTGACAGCCACCTTCATTTGACACCACGGCGGGAATACCGGAGGAAAAACCTTCAAGAACGACATTGCCGAAAGCCTCGGTTGTCGACGGGAAAAGCATCAGATCGCTGCTGGCATACGCTTCAGGCAGATCGGTGCCGACAAGGTATCCGGGAAATACAGCTTCAGGCATTCTTCGACGCAGTTCATCCTCTTCAGGCCCTGAGCCAATCATGACAAAAAGAACTTCCCCGGAAAGATCGCTCTTCATGAAGCGCTCATAGACAGCGATCACCATATGAATATCCTTGTACCAGACAAATCTTCCGGCATACGCTATGACCGTCTTGCTTCCCGCACCCCAGGTATCACGACGTGAAGCAGACCTTCGGGAGGGGTTGAACAACTCTCTGTCGATTCCCCTTCCCCAGATTTCAACGTGTTCCATCCCTCTGGATTCGAGCCTGGATTTCATCTGCTTTGTCGGAACAAACAGGCTATCGCAGGCATTGTAGAACTTCCGCAAATACTTCCACACCACGTTTTCTGCAAACCCGAGATGGTAATAGGAAAGATATGAAGGAAAATCGGTGTGATAGACGCTGACAACAGGCAGGCCCCGTGTCCCTGCATACTTCAGAAACCTGCGGCCTATGATATCAGGTGTGGAAATCTGAACAATGTCCGGCATGAACTCATCCAGCTGCTTTTCAGTTGCCGCTGTATAAAAACCGAGACGATAGTCAGGGTAAAGGGGTATCGGAACAGAAGGCATAGCGATCACCGTCTCCTGACGGACGTCATCCGAAGAAAAATCAGGCGACCATACAACCACCTCGTGCCCTTCTTTCAGAAACGAGGCCACAAGTTGATACATGGTCCTTACCGCCCCGTCTTTATCTTTTACGTAGGTCCCGGCATAGAGAGCTATTTTCATACCTTGTCTGCTACATCATACATTCCGAAGTCAGCGGCCGGGAAAAACATCCTCGTCCGGCATGCAAAATCGACATCACAAGCCGTATACTTCAAGCCGCGGGTTAGTGCGTCAAAGGTAACATTTCTGTATGGATAAACCCGAACCTGCCTGCATGATCCGCAGAAATCGGCTATTTTCCGTCCTCCGGACGCTCCTCAGACAGAAATCCTGACCACCTCAGGGTTGACCAGACGCTCGAAATCCGCATAGGAAAGCCGCAGAAGCTCATTGTGGTTACCGGCATTGAACACAATTTCATCATCCTCGGCAAGTTCCTCAGCCACATAGGTTTTCATACCGTACAGATTCCCGAAAGGGGGCATGGCCCCTACCTCACAACCGGGAAACATGTCAGCGAAATCCTCTTCCGCGGCCAGCTCTACATTTCTTGTGCCGGCAGCATCCTTCAACTTGTCAAAATCCAGCTTGTCCGAGGCCGGAAGCACTGCCAGAGCCAACTTGCCGTCAATAGTCACCATAACGGTTTTGGCAAGCTCTTTTCCCGGAACATGCGCAGCTGCGGCAATCTCCTGCGCGGTGTAGGCAGGAGAATGACTGATAATGAAGTACCTGATGTGATGACTGTCAAGGAAATCTCTCAATTTGCTGATCGGCATAGCTGCCCCCTTGTACGATGAATTGATGAATACACGCAGTACCTCTCCAACAAAAACAGAACAGTAATCAGCACTCCTTATCCTTGAAATGTAAGAGTACGCAGAGAACAATACCTAATGAAAGCCAAAAAAAACAATAAAAAAGGCCACCTGAAAAAGTGGCCTTTTGGCATTTTTGGCTGACCTTTCTGACAACCTTTTCACCACGTTTTGTGATTTGGTGAAAGCTGCGTTCAGAAACCAAAACGAACACC
>JAPHUN010000338.1 GCA_026193435.1 Chlorobium sp. | reverse complement strand
GTGTTTTCGGAGCTCTTTAGGGCGCCTGTGTTTTCCCCTGTCAACGCTTCCCCATTCCATTGCTGGCGATCGAGGCATGACTCGGGGCCATGATGGCTGGCTAAGCCTTTCATGTAAGAAACTTCCATTCTCTACTCTCTACCGGTTTTCATCGGCGCTTTCACAACGTCCCCCATTTCCTGTGTCAGAATGCTGCCTGAAATCTGATTGAAATGGTCACCTCTAAAAGAGGTTGGTAAATCCAGTAGTAAACGATAGCTGTGGGAGGGGTGATGCTCCTAATGACAATTATGCCCCTGACAGGCATCCTGATCCTGTACTGCATGCATCGTTCCGCTTTTCAAGCTGCCAAGCGCCTGGGAAAGCGTCGAAAGCTCTTCGGCGATGAATACCTCGATCCCGGACATTTTGAGCTTCTGAATCGCGCGTCTACCAATACCTTTGCATAGAACAGCCTCGACATTGTGCCGGGAAAAATCATTGATCGGGCTGCATTGTCCGTGTTCATGGCCACTGTTGGAATTATCCACAATCTGAAGCCTTCCTGAACCGGTGTCGCAGAAGGCATAGAGCGGCGAACTACCGAAATGTTCGCACATCTGTGAATCAAGTCCTTCACTTGTTTCCAATGGTACGGCAACAATCATATCCAATTCTCCGTTTTCAGTTTTTTACAGTACGTGGTACAACGCATACATATTGAGCATATGATCGTAATATAATAAAAAGAATGAAGCATTGAAGTCATAAACAAAAAAAGCCGTCTCAGAACCTGACATCCAGGACGACCGCGCTCGAATACCTTTATTCGATACAAATTCAAATACTGACAGCGATTTCCAACTACAAGAGCACCAATCAGAAAAAGTCATGCCCCTGTGTACTAACGAAGACTATTACACCCCCGTGAAATCTGAGCATCTATTTCACAGGGGTGATTCAGCATCCATGCAGACCTTCAGGATAAGATGGATCTCCGGGTACGACCTGTGAAATACGAGCCCTGATTTCACGGGTCAAGCCCGAAGATGACAGACAGAATACCTCTCTTTATCGTCATGAGCCGGGATCGACAAAGTAATCATGACGCGCAGAAAATGAACAGAGGGCCCCTTACTTGTTGAACCTTTTCTCATAGATGTGACAATACGGCTGCTTCCCGGTCTTTTCGTAATAATCCTGGTGATAGTCTTCAGCGGGATAAAATTCCGAAGCCGCTTCGACCTCCGTCACCACATCGTAACCATTGGCTTTAAGCTCGCCGATAAGTTTTTCAGCGATTTTTTTCTCTTCGTCATTTGCATAATAAACAGCCGACCGGTACTGTGTCCCCATATCGGGTCCCTGACGATTCAGCTGGGTTGGATCATGGACCTCGAAAAACAGCTTGGCAAGCGTTTCGTATGAAACCACCGACGGGTCGTATTCCACCTCTACAGCCTCTGCATGTCCGGTTCTGCCGGAAGAAACCTCTTTGTACGTTGGATCAGCTTTGCTGCCGCCAGTATATCCGGACGTTACGGATTTCACTCCCGCGACCTTTTGAAAATGATATTCCACACCCCAGAAACACCCCCCGGCAAAAACAGCTTTTTGCGTTGTTCAGGCGACGGCGGCATCAGAAGCCCCTTCATCCTTGAAATCCAGTGAGATTGAATTGACGCAATACCGGGCATTCTTGTCGGTCATACCTTCATTGTAGAAGACATGGCCCAGGTGAGCACCGCAGTTCGCGCAGAGAATCTCCGTTCTTCTCCCGTCGGCATCTGTCTCTTTTCTCACCGCTCCCGGTATCTCATCATCAAAACTCGGCCATCCTGTGCCGGAATCAAACTTGTCGGAGGAGCGAAAAAGAGGCGCGTCACAGCGCTTGCAGGTATAGGTACCGTCTTCCTTGTGATTGAAATATTTGCCTGAAAACGGCATTTCAGTTCCTTTCTTTACAATCACCCTTTCCTCTTCCGAACTCAACCTGTTGTATTGCATATCCTCTCCTTTTACAGATTTTTCAGTTACTACTTCTGTCCCGACAGCTTCAGACCCCTCTTTTGAACAGGAGATGAATACGGACAAGGTCATGAATGCTGCCACTACCATTACAAACGGTCTATACTTATACTTCATAGTCGATCATTACCTACATGATAATTTATATCCGGCCCATACCATCATTACATAACCATATAACCAATAATAGAATCACTTGGTTTCATTGAGGTGAACTTCATCTCATGACCGGTTGTTGCATAGAGAGATCAGAAACGAGTGCATAAGAGAGACAACAACGTACACACAAGACCGAAAACCATGCCCCAGGAAAAACCACGTCCGAACCTTCTCGCTGAAGAAACCAGCCCGTACCTGTTACAACACGCATACAATCCGGTAGCATGGTACCCCTGGGGAGAAAACGCCTTTGAAAAAGCGCGCAAGGAAGATAAACCTGTTTTTCTTTCAGTCGGCTATTCCACCTGCCACTGGTGCCATGTCATGGAACGGGAATCGTTCGAAAACGAGGCCATAGCCAACCTGCTGAACAGAGCGTTTGTCCCGGTCAAGGTCGATCGGGAAGAACGACCGGATATTGACAGATTGTATATGACTTACGTGCAGGCAACGACCGGAAGCGGTGGATGGCCGATGTCCGTATGGCTCACTCCCGATCTCAAACCGTTTTTCGGAGGCAGCTATTTTCCTCCTGAAGACCGGTATGGAAAACCTGGATTTCATTCCCTCCTGCTCTCGATCGAAAAGGCATGGAAAGAGAACAGAAAAAACCTTGCCCTTGCCGCTGACGGCATGCTGCGCCAACTGGAACAGCTCTCCAGCCAGATACCTGATAACCGCTCTCTGACAGAGCAGAACTTCCATGATGCCGCAGAACATTACAGCAGCATGTTCGACAGTGACCACGGCGGATTTGGTTCAGCGCCGAAATTCCCGCAACCATCCATTCTTGAATTTCTTCTCTCGTATTCTTTTCATACCGGAAATACTCATGCCCGTGAAATGGTCCTGTTCACGCTGACGAAAATGGCTGAAGGAGGCATCCATGATCTTCTTGGGGTTGAAGGCAAAGGAGGGGGCGGTTTCTCGCGATATGCCACGGACGATGACTGGCACGTTCCGCATTTTGAAAAAATGCTCTATGACAACGCGCAGCTTGCCGTTGT
>JAPHUN010000280.1 GCA_026193435.1 Chlorobium sp. | reverse complement strand
TCTGCTGAGCAATCGTCGCCTGAAGCAAGACGCGTTCTTATTTCAGTAGAAGAGAGGGGAAGATTCAAATCGATGTGACGAAAACGCTGGTCGTGCAGTCTTTCGGAAATTGCAGTATCAACGGAAGCGCCGTCATCCGCTTTCCTTCCGAAAACGATGATTGAATAGCGCCTGATTAATTCCTCCCATGATTTCCATTGCCTGAAATGCAGGAAGTTGTCTTCACCTATGAGCAGCGAAAGATCCGAAGTGGAATAGATCTCCTCAAGATATTCCATGAGATCTATCGTATAGACAGGATTGCCGCGATTGGCTTCCCAGCTGCTGACCTCAGCAAACGCTCCAGTGCGATTGATCGTCTCCGCAAGCAGTTCTGCCATTTTCACCCGGTCCCGGTCTGCGGCTTGCGGTGTATCCTTTAACGGATTGTTCGATACCGAAATAACCAGCCTGTCTACCCGCAGCAATTCTCTTGCATACAGACACAGGGCAAGATGGCCGTTATGGGGAGGATCAAATGATCCTCCGAAAACCGCAAGTCGCATCAATTGAAGGATCAGGAATTCTCAAAATGCCCGATGACTTTCTCACGGAAATCATCGACTTTGCCCATGTTCTCCGGAAACTGCTGATCATACGCTTCGATAGCGGCCTGAGCTTCAAACCATTTCTCTCTTTTCACAAGTACGTCGATCTTTCCGTACCACGCTTTCTCTACATAGGAAGTGTCAGGATAGAAACGGATAATTCCGTCATAGTAGGACAACGCGCCCTTGTACTTTTTCAGTTTCCGGTAATGTTCCGCAATACTGAACTCATGCTCCGCCAGCTTTTCCCTGAGCCTCGTTATGCTGGAAATACTCTCGGTAACGTTATCGATCCTTGCATACTGAGCCTCCGCTGCGGCAAGGCTTCTTTTGTACGAGTCATTTTCCGGATTGAGCCTCGAAAGCTCTGTATAGAGATCAATATCACTCTTTAACTGCTGGGCATCGCGAACAGGATAGAGTTCCAGATAGAGCTGATATTCACGAATAGCCTTTCTGGTATGTTCATGATCGCGGGTTGAAACAGGGGAGAGCTTTTCATGCGATTGCGCCAGTTTAAACTGGGCATCTTCTGCAAAAGGCGAGCCGGGAGTCTGCTCCAGCAATCTCTTGTAAATATCTACTGCCAGCAGATACTGCTTGGAGTTGTAGTACGCCTCAGCTAACGAAAAAAGAACATCATCCTCGAGGGCTGTTGCCCTTGTGTCAAACATCAATGATTCCAGCTCAAACACAGCTTTGTCATAATCCTCCTCAGCAATAAGAGCCTGAGCGAAGGCATATCTTTCGCTGACTTCACCTGATTTTGGCGTTTTTACCGATGAACAGGCTGTAAACAGCGTCCCTGCAGCCAGAAACACTACGGTAATCAAGGCCATTCTTGTAATCATACATCTCGAAACGCGCATAATCTCTCCGTGAATATCATAAAGATGAAATAAGACAAAGAATAAGACTATTCGGCTTAATATCAAAGATAATCATCTATTCTGCTCTCACGTCTTACCTGGTCAACGGCTCTAATAATCTAAGGCTGCCCCTGGCAGCCTTAGATTATGGTAAGCGTCTTGTGTCTCAGAAAGACATCCGTTCACCGAGCTTGGCCGGCTTTGCCGACTGGTCGTAATAACCGCCCGTAGAACCGTAGCCGCCGGAAGTGTTGAAGCCAAACGGAATATACACAGGGCAGTATCCCAAAATACCGGTGATCAGAGGAATCACTCCCATAAGAAACCACCAGCTCTGAAAAACCAGTGCGGCGACAAGCATTACAGAACCCAGTACTATTCTGACATTCCTGTCGAGCGTGCCAATATTTTTCTGCATTTTTTCAGGCTCCTCGTAGTTAAGCTGTTATGAAAAAAATTGATAGCGAAATCATCTATAAGTAAAACTACAACTCACAGCCTTGAAATTCAACAGCTTGAAGTGCTTTTTACACATCATGACAGGTGATCATCCGTCAAAACGTAAAGAGCTTGACGTCATCTTCCCGGATTTTTTCAGCAATTACAGGAGGTTTGGCGATGCTCACACCATCTATCAGTTCTTTAGAAGACGCCTCTATATTGGGAAGATAGAGAGGGCATAGCTCCACAGTTACCCCTTTGCTGATCAGGTTTTTCAAAAGCATCTGCGGTGACTTTCCGAGCGGTTTAACCACTGTCTGTCGGCACTCCTTCATGGCGAGTTCACCACCAGGTCCGCAGAGCATCACCTGAACACTTTTTCCCTGTTCGAGGGTTTTTGTAGACAGCACCATGGCCATCATCTGTGTCTGTACATCACCACTTGTCACGAAAACAAAGAGCCCTTTCGCATCATCGTCAGCAGCATGGGACTGTAACGGCACCATAACCATCATGAGCAAAGCAAGCAGCATCGAACCGTATTTAATGGAACGTATCATTGTCATTTCTCCTTTTATATGCATTTGGAATTGTATTCGTGCCCCGAAGACCGAACAGCGCAACGGAACAATAAGAAACAGGAAAGGGAATTCCCTTCCCTGCGACAGAATATAATGATCAAATGCTCATAAACAATTCGTTAATTATACTTCACGATAGTTAACAGGG
>JAPHUN010000322.1 GCA_026193435.1 Chlorobium sp. | reverse complement strand
CCCCATTATCCAGGCAGGTCAGATTTTGGCTGAATAGCTAAATGGCTTGACAGCTTAACAGCCAGTTTCGCCCGAAAACACACAGGTCAAAAAGTCAATCCTGAAAACTTATCAGTTTCTGTAACTCTTTTCTCGCTTCACGACCCATAGCTTCTGGATCAACCAGTTTTTCAAAATCGCTGCCTTTCCATATTCCTTTCAGGCATTGTTCTCCCATTGCAACGTGCTCATCTCTCCGCACTCAGAATTCAGCATCCTTCTGTACTATCCGGAAACAAACCTTCGGTTTTCCCTGAGCACAAAAGGGCGAAAAATTTTTCGCCCCTACAAATCCTGCTTGTCAACCCTTCATCCGGGCGGGCACAGGGGCCCGCCCCTACAGCTGAATTCCGGCTTCAGGCTTCAGGCTCCTGCCTTCCACTCACCACTTCCCTCTCCCCACCTAACCCCTAACACATAGCACTTAGCTCATCCCGAACTCAGCACTGAGAACTGAGAACTGAGAACTAAATTCACCCCCCTCCCTCTTCCTGCGCGGCTCCGGCAAAGAGTTTAAAGCCGACGGTGCTGGTCATGGAGTGCACCGCGCAATTGATCTTTCCGATAAACATATCGAGATCGGTGATCTCGAAGCTCTTCTCCGATGCGGTCTGTTCCATAAACTCGATAAAATGATGGTAGCGCATATCACCTATCCTCGAAGACCATGACTCATCGGAAATCCTGAACGCGCAGAGCGGCTCGTCTATCATATACAGATCCCCCAGCCTGAGAAGCTGCGTCCAGAACTCGAGGTCGATGGTATAGGGAACCTTTGCCGTGTATCCCCTGGTATACGGAAGGAGGGCGGCAGGATACAGCCCGCAGACCGGTTCACCGAGAATGTTCGTCCCCATCCGGATGAGCTTTCTGGTGATCTCGGATGCTCTATGGCGCCCTTTGTCCACCAGATTGATTTTCTTGATCAGCGGCTTGCCTTCCGGATCGATGATCGTCCTCTGACTGCAGACAAGACTTATTCCGGCATGCTGTTTTTTCTCAAAAACCGCCACCTGACGTTCAAGACATTTCGGATAGAGAATATCATCCCCGCAGATAAGCTTGACATACTTTCCTCGTACCTCTTTTATCGCCTTGTTCCAGTTGCCTTCCGGGCCGAGGTTTTTATCGTTTCTGACAACCCTCATCCTTGGATCGACAAACGATTTCGCTATCTCATACGATGCATCGGTCGAGTTGTCGTCATAGACAAGCAGTTCAAAATCAGCATAGGTCTGCGACAGAATCGATTCAATGGTCTGACTGATGAAACGTTCATTGTTGTACATCGGAATGGTAACCGTCACCAACGGTTCGCCTCTTCTTTTCATAGCTCTCACAAATTTTCTTTTATCCTGATCTACAGGATGAACACTCCTGACCCTGGCTCCACCTGGCATCGCCAATCAGGCTGGTTCTCTACGATCATATAGCCTCATCTTTGCCCTGCTCTTCCGTGTCCCGGTCCATGAACACTGCTCCTCTTTTTTTCGCCCATGCAGGCGTAACATTCTTTCCATCATCGAATACAGTATGCGAATTGACACGTATCCCTGCGATTTTCGTCCAGCTCAGATTCGCTCTCCACAGGTAGGCTCCCCTCAAATCTGCCCCCCGAAGATCGGCATTTGTCAGCTCCGCTTCACGGAGATTTGCCTCCCTGAGATCGGCATTCCTCAGATCTGTATCGGCCAACCCTGTTCTTTTCATCAGGGATCCTGCAAGGTCGGCATCCCGCAAATCCGCTCCATCGAGCACTTTCCTGCTTAATTTTGCTCCTGAAAGACGAACCGGTGCATCAGGGTTCGCCTCCCTCATCCGGTTCCATTTTGCTACGTTTTTTATCAACAACTCACGCTGATGAACGTCGTATGATAGCGTTGCAGCATCTTTTCTCTCCACGCCGAAACGGATTTTCTGCTCTACAGGATTTTTCGGCCAGTTTTTTTGAGGAAGAATCGACTCTTTTACTGCATTCTCGCTTTCCTCTTCAGCAACAATCTCCTTTTTCCTGGCTGGTTCGGACAAGACAAGCACGGCACCGTTCTTCTGAGCCCATGCAGTATCGGCGGAACGACCGGTTTCAACGATAGTGACCGATGTCACAACACTGTTCTCAAGATTTGCCCCGTCAATTACCGCCCTCCAAAGGTATGCCCCACCCAGATCACAGCCGGCCAGATCTGCCATTTTCAGATTTGCTGCTCGCAGATCAGTTCCTCTCAGACTGGCGTTTCGAAGATTGGATTCACCAAGATCCGTCCGTTTCATCACCGCGCCGTCAAGCACGGCACCTCTGAGATCGGCGCCTTCGAAAACGGCATCCACAAGATCGGCTTCGCGTAACGTGGCTTCACGAAGATCGGCATCGAAAAGCAGTGCGTCCTTCAGTGTTGCATGGTCAAAAGATGCCCCACGAAGATCGGTATCGCTCAAATCGACACCTTGAAGATTCGCACCCTCGAGATTGGAGTTGTGCAGATCGGCTCCTTTGAGATTTCTGCCTTTCAGGTCTGCCCCGCTGAGATCGATTGCTGCTTCAGGATAGTTCTCTCTCATGCTGTTCCATGTCTTGACGCTTTCACGGATGAGCGTCAGGCTTCCGCTGTCATAGGCAGCGCTGATCAACGGAAGAAAAACTCCCGCCAGAACGGTCAGGCAGGCCACTCTCAAGAAGCTGTTCATGGATTCCCTTTTTTTCGGTTTTCACTTTTAGATGCTTTTGCCAGATTACCCCTTGAATAGAATACAGCAAGTCCATACACCACCCCTCCAACGGCAAGTAAAAAATCGTTGTGCAGATAAAACGCAAGAAGGACGGCAGTCGCTGAGACCACGGCGATGGTCAGTTGCCGGAACGCTCTTGAAAGCGTTTTTTCATCAAGCAATTGCGAAAGAGCTTTTTCAGAACGAAGCAGTTCGAGAGAATTGGCCTTTGCGATTGCAGGGACAACAATGTAGATCATACCCGTAAACGAAAGGGATATCCATCCCAGAAGCGCTGCGTGGGTATGCGAATGATAGATCCACATTCTATCCGGGGGAATGGGAGGTTTTGCACCGAAATGATCAAAATAGAAGATATTCAGTATCCCGAATGCGCTTGCGGCAAGCAGCATTGCAAGCCCTGAAAGCAGAAAGGCGAGCGCGGGATGATGAAATTGCCTGGCAAAAAAACCGTACAGATAACGAGCAAAGCCGACAAGGAGAGCAAGAACTCCCAGCATGAGCGTATGACTGACAAGCATCATGCCCAAATAATTTTCCATCAGAATCGCCACCAGAAAAACAAGCACCCCTCCGACGAAAATGTAGAACCATATACTGAAGAGCTTTCTGATCCACTCTTTTCCTGAAGAACGGCGCCATACATATGCGTAGAGAAAGCCCATGACGCTTATGCTCAGAGGAAACGAGGATCCGAGAAAGTAGGTTGACTGGGTGACAAAAAAAGGTATAACACCTGATTCCGGAAAGGCCTCCTTGATTCCCAGAGTAAACAGTCCCAGGTTTGCGACGAGCAGAAAGAGGACATCAAAAATATAGTACCGTACCGATACCTCCTGCCATATTTTT
>JAPHUN010000218.1 GCA_026193435.1 Chlorobium sp. | reverse complement strand
CTTTTATGGGTAAAGGGTAGTGGAAATGGTGCAGGGAGCACCTGTTTTTTCAACCAAAAACCTCTGAACATGATAAAAATCCAGAGAATTCTTTGTCCGGTTGACTTCTCGGAAGCCTCACGTAACGCGGTGCGTTATGCACATGAGTTTGCCAAAGGGATGGGGTCGAGTCTTGTTCTTCTCAATGTGGTTGAGCCCAGACCAATGGCTGTCGATATGTCTTTGTCCTACGTTCCGCTTGAAGAGGATCTTGAAAAAGCAGCAAGAGAGGATCTTGAGGAAATTATCAAGGCTGAACGGGAGCAGGGGGTGGAAGTGGAGGCCGAAGTCGAGATCGGGACACCCTCAGAGGTTATTATCAATAAGTCGAGAGAGCGAGATGTGAGTCTCATTATTCTCGGCTCACATGGTAAAACTGGATTGAGCCGATTGCTTATGGGAAGTGTGGCCGAGTCGGTAGTGCGTAAGGCGGCTTGTCCGGTTCTCATCGTTAAAGCCGAGGAAAAGGAGTTTATCGAGGAGAATGAATGACTTTTTCGACAAGTATTTTCGCGCCGCTGAAAGGGCTCATGGTATTTTTCTCGACAGCCGTCGCGATTTCGGAGAATGACGAGAGGATTTCCGGATGGTTGTAGAACGCTTGTTTCAACTGCAGGTCGACCTGTGCTCTGAAGAGAAGGTTCAGTTTTTTTCTGCGTGTTTCTTCAAGACGGTTGTTCTTCTCAAGCAACGCGTAAAACTGCCGGATGTTGTCCCATAACTCATTGATGCCGTCTCCGGAAAGTGCGGATGTCCGCAACACCTGCGGATGCCAGTCAGGATTTTTTTTCATCAGGAGATGGAGTGCCGACTCGCAGGAGGTTTTTGAGAGTGAGATACTTTTTTCCGATGCCGAATCAGTTTTGGTTATCGCTATCCCGTCGGCAATTTCCATGATGCCGCGTTTGATCCCCTGGAGTTCATCTCCTGAACCCGGCAGGATAAGCAGCAGAATGTAGTCTGCCATGGATTCAACAGAGATTTCCGACTGACCGACCCCGACAGTTTCCACGATAATGATGTCGTATCCGGCAGCTTCACACAGAAGTATAGCCTCATGAGTTCTGGCAGCGGTTCCGCCGAGATGACCCGAGGAAGGGGAGGGGCGGATATAGACATCTTTTCTGCCGGAAAGTTTTTCCATGCGGGCCTTATCGCCAAGAATACTCCCGCCTGAACGTTTACTGCTCGGATCGATGGTAAGGATCGCGAGTTTGTGTTTGGTCGGGCTATTGAGTATTTCAAGACCGAGCGCTTCTATGAGGGTACTTTTCCCTGCTCCCGGAGAACCGGTGACCCCTATTCGCAGAGACCCCTGCCGGTGCTGAAGGCAGCTGTCGAGAATCTGGTGGGCTTTTTCCTGGTGATCAGGTTTGGTGGATTCAATGAGCGTTATGGCACGGCTTAACGCGGCACGGTTTCCGCTCCTGATTTCCCTGACAATGTTTTCAGTATGGATGGTATCTGCAGAACGTGGCATGATTCATTCTCTAAGGATTCAGGAATCCGGGCCTATGTATGCAGGCCGGTCGTATCATCAGAAGCTGATCTGTCGATGAGGAGCTTCAAAATATCTGCGGCAGCTTCAGCGATCACCGTTCCCGGTCCGAAAACTTTTGCTATTCCGGCATTGATCAGAAAATTGTAGTCTTTCTCCGGGATAACCCCGCCGGCAATGACCAGAATATCAGCTCTGCCTGCCTTACGCAGTTCTTCAACAATCTCGGGTATCAGCGTTTTGTGGCCGCCGGCAAGACTTGAAACACCTACAAGGTGAACATCGTTGTCAAGCGCCTGTTGTACGACTTCTTCAGGGGTCTGGAACAGCGGGCTGATATCGACATCAAATCCAATGTCGGCAAAAGCTGTCGCGATCACTTTTGCTCCCCTGTCATGTCCATCCTGTCCGACCTTGGCTACAAGTATTCGCGGCCTGCGGCCTTCCTGGCGCGTAAATGTTTCAGAAAGTTCATGTGCTTTCATAAATAATCCGTTGTTGCGCATCTGGGAGAGGTAGACATTTGCATTGAGCTGAACCGAGGAGCGGTATCTGCCGAACGAGGCTTCACAGGCATCGGAAATTTCACCCAGCGTCGCCCTTGAGCGTGCCGCTTCAATAGCCGTCTCAAGCAGATTTCCCTTGCCGCTCTTTGCGCAACTTCTGAGGGCTTCGAGCGAATCATTGACTTTCCGGCTGTCTCGTTTTTCCTTGACCGCCGAGAGCTTTTCGAGTTGAAGGTCCAGTACTTCGGTATTGTTGACCTCAAGGGTTTCTATGTGCGTTTTGTCGGTATTTCTAAAGCGGTTGACCCCGATGATGCTCTCTTTTCCGCTATCGATTCCTGCCTGTCTTCGGGTTGCTGCTTCCTCGATACGTATTTTTGGAATGCCTTCTTCAATTGCCTTGACCATGCCCCCGGAAGCCTCGATTTCCTCTATGAGTGTCCATGCTTTTTCGGCAAGCTCTCTGGTCAGGCTTTCAACGTAGTAGGAGCCGGACCAGGGATCGATGGCGCGTGTGATATCGGTTTTTTCCTGCAGGTAGAGCTGTGTGTTTCGGGCGATACGTGCTGAAAAGACTGAAGGAAGGGCGATGGCTTCGTCCAGAGCGTTGGTGTGTAGCGACTGTGTGTGGCCCTGAACTGCGGCGAGCGCTTCAATACAGGTGCGAGTGACATTGTTGAACGGGTCCTGTTCGGTAAGGCTCCATCCTGAAGTCTGGCAGTGTGAGCGCAGCATCAGGGATTTCGGGTTCGAAGGGTTGAACTGCCGGACGATTTTTGCCCACAACATTCTTGCGGCTCTCAGTTTAGCGATTTCCATGAAGAAGTTCATGCCGATACCCCAGAAAAAAGAGAGACGGGGGGCAAAATCGTCTATGTGCAGCCCGGCTTCGATACCGGTTCTGAGATAGGCGAGGCCGTCTGCAAGGGTATAGGCCAGTTCCTGATCTGCGGTTGCG
>JAPHUN010000138.1 GCA_026193435.1 Chlorobium sp. | reverse complement strand
GCGTTTGGAACGTAATAGTTCATAGGTTTTACTCCTTTTCTGCCTGAGGGGTTACCGTCTTGTCCACCTGCAATTCACCTATGTGCAGACGCCCGACACTCAGTTCATCGACATCCAGCTTTTTTATCCTGCCGCGACGCACTGACAACATACCGATAACAAACCTGCCAATCGCCAGCGCCCCCAGCGCGAGGGCCCCGACAGCCAACGCACCGACAGCCAGAGAGCCTGTCGCGACCGCACCGTATGATGCACGCCGTTTTGTCATACCGCCACACTCCTTTCCCCATACGACCATCTCAGGTCTTGATTTTCCTGAACGCTTCATGATTTCTGCTTGAGAAGGTCACGGATCTCACCAAGCAACAGCTCTTCTTTGGAAGGGCCCGGAGGGGTTTTTGGCGCCTCTTCTTTTCTCTTCAGGCTGTTAATCCCCTTGACAACAAGAAATATGGCAAACGCGATAATAATGAAATCCACCAGAGTCTGCACAAAGATACCATAGTTGATCATGACAGCTTCAGCCTCCCCTGTGGCCTCCCTCAGGGTCAGAGCAAGCTCATTAAAGTTGACCCCTCCGAGCATGAGGCCTATCGGAGGCATAAGCACGCCGTCAACAAAGGCGGTCACAATTTTTCCAAACGCGGCACCGATAACGATACCGACAGCCATATCCACGACATTGCCTTTTACGGCAAACTCCTTGAACTCTTTCATGACTCCCACAGCAACTCTCCTGTATACGTATAAACATTGACAAAAATGTAAGCCTTCTCATTGATCCCTGTCGGCAAAAATCCGGATTGGGGCAGGAAACCACACCATGAGCAAACGCACTGATAATAATATACGGGCAACCGGACAATTTTTCATAACTCCTCGCAAAAGCGATTACACAACAGCAGTTTACATGGAACGTCCCGAACACTCGATGCAGGAAACCGACAATGCTCATCAATAAAAACAACATTCAGGTAGATTAACGCACTTTCCTACATAAAAGTAGCTTATCCCTCTCTCATTCACTCTCCCGGCACAGACGAATTATTCCTTTTCAAGAAAAACAAAAATACGATTAAAGCATTTAATAATAACCATTTAAAAAGAATTGTACAATAAATCAAAAAGGGGTTTTCAGTAGAGAATGATTTTATGGCACGCAACTTGATAATAGAAGGCAATGACTGATAGAAGAAGTACTGAAACAGTTGAGGCGAAACAACTCTCTAACCTAAATATCACAACGCTTATGAGAAAGATAGCGATCTATGGAAAAGGCGGGATCGGCAAATCAACCACAACCCAGAACACCGTTGCGGGACTTGCTGAAATGGGAAATAAAGTGATGGTCGTCGGCTGTGATCCGAAAGCAGATTCGACAAGACTCCTGCTCGGCGGGCTCACACAGAAAACCGTACTTGATACACTGCGCGAGGAGGGCGAAGATGTTGAACTTGATGATATCATAAAAGAGGGGTATGGCGCTTCCCGTTGTACCGAATCCGGTGGCCCGGAACCTGGCGTAGGCTGCGCGGGACGCGGAATCATCACTTCGGTCAACATGCTGGAGCAGCTCGGTGCATACGACGACGAATGGGGCCTGGATTACGTTTTCTACGATGTGCTGGGTGACGTTGTCTGCGGCGGGTTTGCCATGCCTATACGTGATGGTAAGGCTGAGGAAATCTACATCGTGGTATCCGGTGAAATGATGGCCATGTACGCTGCAAACAATATCTGCAAGGGAATCCTCAAATATGCCGATGCAGGCGGCGTTCGCCTGGGCGGCCTGATATGCAACAGCCGTAAGGTTGATAATGAACTGGAAATGATCGAGGAACTTGCCCGTCAGATCGGAACCCAGATGATCCATTTCGTCCCTCGCGACAATATGGTTCAGCGTGCGGAAATCAACAGAAAAACCGTGATCGATTTCGACCCGACGCATCAGCAGGCGGATGAATACAGAGCGCTTGCCAAAAAAATCGACGATAATGAGATGTTCGTCATTCCTAAACCACTTGAAATCGAAGAGCTTGAAAAGCTGTTGATCGATTTTGGTATCGCAAACTAAAACAACGGAGTCAAAAACATGTTAATGATCAGAGCAATTATCCGCCCGGCCAAAGCACATCAAGTCATGCAGGGTCTGCTTGACGCAGGATACCCTGCTGTCACCAAGATTCCGGTAGTAGGACGCGGAAAACAGCGCGGCCTCAGAGTAGGCGATGTGGTCTATGACGAATTACCAAAGGAAATGCTCGTCACGGTGGTTCCCGATGCCGACAAGGATTTTGTCCTTGACGCAATCATGATGAACGCGAAGTCGGATGGCGAAGGAAAGTTCGGAGATGGTAAAATCTTTGTTTCTAAAGTCGAAGAGGTCTACACCATCAGCACGGGAAAAATGGAAAGCGAACCTGAAATGGCGGAATCAAAGGAGGCATAATGAAAGAGATCATCGCAGTAATCCGGATGAAAAAAATGAATGAGACCAAGGACGCGCTTATCGAGGCCGGCATCTCTTCGTTTACCTCTCTGGGACGTGTGCATGGAAGAGGCAAGGGGCAGGTGCATTTTGACGTACTTCAGGGCGCGGAAGAAGGACATCCTGAAGCGATCGAACTGCTTGGCAACCCACCGCGGCTCGTCGCCAAAAGACTGGTTGCCATTGTTGTGCCCGATGAATTGAAGGACAAAACCATTGAGACGATAATAAAGACCAATCAGACAGGAAATCCCGGTGACGGAAAAATATTTGTTACCGATATCACCGACAGCATACGGGTACGTACGGGTGAGACCGGCGATGTAGCACTTGTATAACAAACAAGAAGAGGAGATACACTAATGGAGTCAAGAAAATACCCTGAACCTTCCGTAGTCAGGGAGGAGTTGATAAAGAAATATCCGCCCAAGGTTGCAAAAAAAAGAGGCAAAGCGATTGTCATCAACGACCCTGAAACGATCCCGCCGGTACAGGCCAATATCAGGACCATACCCGGGATTATCTCCCAGAGGGGATGTTCGTACGCAGGATGTAAAGGTGTTGTTCTGGGCCCTACGAGAGACATTGTCAATCTGGTGCACGGACCCATCGGATGCAGTTTTTACGCCTGGCTGACCCGAAGAAACCAGACGCGTCCTGACGGCCCGGAAGATAAAAACTATATGACCTACTGCTTCTCAACCGACATGCAGGAAGAACATGTTGTTTTCGGTGGAGAGAAAAAGCTGAAAGAGGCAATCCAGGAAGCCTATGACATATTCCGTCCAAAAGCTATCGGCATTTTCTCAACCTGTCCGGTAGGCCTTATCGGAGATGACGTTCACGCCGTAGCCAAAGAGATGAAAGAGAAACTTGGCGACTGCAACATTTTCGGATTCAGCTGTGAAGGCTACAAAGGGGTCAGCCAGTCGGCCGGCCACCATATCGCCAATAACCAGGTCTTCAAACATGTTGTCGGCCTTGACGACACCGACAAGGGCGGAAAGTTCAAGATCAACATGCTCGGCGAATACAATATCGGCGGAGACGCTTTCGAGATAGAGCGGCTGCTTGAAAAATGCGGCATAACGCTGGTCGCGAGCTTCAGCGGCAACTCGACGGTCAACCAGTTCGAAAACTCTCACACCGCCGATCTGAACGTGATCATGTGCCATCGCTCGATCAACTATATGGCCGAGATGATGGAAACCAAATATGGCATTCCCTGGATGAAAGTCAACTTCATCGGCGCGGAATCATCAGCAAAATCACTCCGCAGAATCGCCAGATACTTTGAAGATGAAGAACTGATGGCAAAGGTCGAACAGGTCATAGCCGAGGAACTGCCGGTCGTCCAGTCGGTGATCAACGAGATCTACCCGAGAACAAAAGGAAAACTCGCAATGCTCTTCGTCGGCGGTTCAAGGGCTCATCACTATCAGGAGCTGTTTGGTGAACTGGGTATGGAAACCATCTCGGCAGGTTACGAGTTCGGACATCGGGACGATTACGAAGGGCGAAAGGTCATTCCGACTATCAAAGTAGATGCGGACAGCAAGAACATCGAGGAGCTCAAGGTAACCGCTGATCCGGAAAAATTCAGACCGAGAAAAACGGAAGAAGAACTTGAAAAGCTCAAAGCAGAAGGCCTCGACATCAGGGAATACGGAGGTATGATGCCCGATATGAAAAAAGGATCTATCGTCATCGATGATATAAGTCATTACGAAAGTGAGCAGCTGATAGAACTCTACAAACCTGATATTTTCTGCGCCGGCATCAAGGAAAAATATGTCGTGCAGAAAATGGGAGTCCCGTTGAAACAGCTTCACAGCTATGACTACGGCGGGCCTTATGCCGGATTTAAAGGCGCCATTAACTTTTACAGGGATATCGACAGAATGGTCAACAGCCGGGTCTGGAAACTTATCCGGGCGCCATGGGAAGAAACGACTGAGCTGGAAGCCAACTATGTCACACAGTAACACCGTACCGGGCGCAGAAGCCCGGTCAGAAACTAAACGGAACGATTATGCTATTACGACATACAACGAATGAGCCGGTTGAGCGTCATGCGCTCACGGTCAACCCGGCAAAAACCTGCCAGCCGATAGGAGCCATGTACGCGGCCCTCGGCATACATGGCTGCCT
>JAPHUN010000017.1 GCA_026193435.1 Chlorobium sp. | reverse complement strand
GCCCATTGGGCAGCCGACCTCCTGTCGCGCCGCAAGCGGCCTCCGGCGGCGCTTTACAGGCCGCCGCGGCCGTGGTAGCCAGCAGGACAGGAGCGGCAGCCACTATGGCGTCTGTTCACATGCAAAGGAGACGGCCCATGGGCACGATTCGAATGACCGCCGAGGTGCGAACCGACTATGACTGCGAGGTCACCGGTCTTCCGGCCGAACGCTGAACTTTTGCTACCGCTTCTTCCATGTCGTCTGTCACATTTATACCCTGAGGAGACTTTGCGGGTAGAGCTGGTTGGAGTCCTTGCCCGGCACACCCTTGAATTTTATGCTTTTATCCACTATCAACTGTCCGTCCTCGGCAATACTGATCTTGTATCGGTCCATCGGTCTGGGCGCCGGCCCTTCAAAGTTGAACCCTGTTATGTAGTACCCGCTGCCATGGCAGGGACATTTGAACTTCTGCTGGGCTTCAAGCCAGTTCGGTGTACAGCCCAGATGCGTACATTTCGCCTGCATTGCAAAAAACGATCCGTCACTCTGGCGGACCACCCAGGTACCGAACTTGCTTATGAACTGGGTGTTGACCTGGCCGGGAGGAAAATCAGCCGGATTGCCGACCTTGAATGTTGTTGGCGGCTCGAAAAGCACTCTCGGGTACAGGAAGCGAACAAAAGCCGCAAGGTTCACGGCAATGAACCCGGCAATACCGCCCCAGCCGATCATTTTCAGAAAATCCCGGCGTTTTTCAGGTTCGACCTGCCACTCTTCGACCTCATGCTGGCCGGTTGTCAGTTCATTTTCACTCATGCGTCAATAGATAGATAAAATGACAAGTAGTGCTTGATACGATCATCTCCCGAAGGCTTCAGATTCCTCAACTTCCCACGATCATCCCAACCGGCGACTTCATGCCCGCCGGAAGGTACTGACCCCTCCTTCCGAACCATCTGCATAGTCATGCCAAGGAAATACCGCTCCGGATATGCCTGTTAAAAAGCAAGCTGTGCAAATACTTTCAGGGTATTGTCGTCCTGGCCGTTGCCGATCACGAACTCGCTTCCGAGTTTTGCATTCGCCCTGATAAAAGCCGCAAATCCCGGAATAATCGCGCTGGTATATGTTCGTTCATCCCCGGGAACATCCCAGTCCTCGAAACGGACAACACCGACAAGCCATGGGTAGAAAAAGTAATCCAGCTCAGCAGAATACTGCGTCACGTCAGCCTCAATCAACCTGCCGATCTGCGCAATGGCCCGCACTGAACCATAGGTCGCCGTAATATCTCCTCCATAGGCATTCTTTGTGCCCTCTACACCCTCATGCGAATTAAAGTAATTGGCGCCGATCGTGACAGCGTTATCCATGCCGATCATGTCATTACCCAGTCCACACCCTGTCCCGCTCAGCAGGCCCGTGCCGCATATTTTGTAGGTCGCCCTGACATACCTGCTGTCAAACGGCTCTTCTGACCACTCCGCCTCTCCCCGTCCAACTCCGGCGATCAGGGAGTAGCCTCCTTTTTTCTCGCCCCCGGCGATCCTCAACTCAAGAGCTTTTCCGGGGCTCGGCAGTTTTACGGCGTATGAATTCCCATTACCGTTGGAAGACGCTGATATGATCGTAAACAGCTTGGTTATCCCGACATCTCCAAACCCGAGAATAACGCCTTCGTCAAGAGCATAGAGCAGCTGAAACGCCGGGGCATCACCGCTGTTGACAGCCCAGTCTCCTATAATCGAAATGTTATCCCCAATCGTTGCAGCGAACAGTATCTCAATATCACCATCCAGACCCCACCGATACTTTTTATCTTCAGCGCGATACTCCAGCAACGTGGATTTCATAAACACTGCAGCCGGAAAAATACCAGGAAGATCCGCAGGGAAGATCGCCTGAGGCCAGACACCCTTCCATGAATCAGAACCAAGAGGTGTTTGACGCACCTTTACCTTATCTTCATCCTGCCCTCCAGGCCAACGGTACCCGTTATTTCTGAACGCCTCACCGAATGCATTTCTTGCAGGATAGCCGATGTGGCAGGTGGAACAGGAAGTCCCGTACTTACGCGCAAAGACCGGGATCGCCTCACTCTCGTTACTCCAGAAAACAATAGGTATCGCGATACACACCATGAATAGCACTATCTGCATTCTCCTCATGATCGTCCCCCTCTTTAAGTTACCAGAAAGCCACAGCCCGAAAAGTACCCCTTCAGCACCAATCCCTTCCTGCCCGGCACGTTGTTTCCGGATGACCCGAGATCATGCGCTTCAGCATTCAGCTCCCGCCTGACCAAACATTATCGGCAGGCGGCAGAACTGTCATAAAAAGACCAAAAAAACAGAGATAACTGATAACAAACCGTCACTCTCGGATTCCGGCCGCAAATTCACCTTTTCTTGGGGGGAGGATCAATTCGCGCTCACAAAAACATCCCTGCACAGCCATCAGACCAGCGCGACACCACGACGCACCTCAGGTCACCGCAATAGCGGACAGGAAAAAACCATCATAATCACACGAACAACCTATTCAGCGGGATAGCACTACCTTTTGCACAGCATTAAAAAAGTCAGCCGCACTCCATACAAAAAGACCATACATCATCTTTATCACTATGGTAATATAGTTGAAATGTTAACAATTGCAAACTTTTTTTCACACAAGTTAATTATTTTTAATACATACTCTTAGCTCTCCTCTTCACAGACATATTTCGTCGAGCGTTGACAACCATTTTTTGCAGGCGCCCTGCAGATTGTCACATCCTGTTTTCCAGCAAATCCGAGAATTATTTCAGATCGCAGATATCCTCTTCCTCGTCCCGTAAATCGGTGATGGAGGGTGTTTCAGAACAGACAGCACAGCCCGGATTTTTCCGAAGCCGTACCTTCCTGAAATTCATGGTCAGGGCATCGAAGGACAACAGTTCATCAGCAAGAAGATCTCCGGCTCCCGTGATAAACTTCAATGCCTCGGCAGCCTGAATCGTCCCGAGCAAACCGGCAACAACACCAAGCACGCCGGATTCAAAACAGGAGGGAATCATACTTTTCGGTGGTGGTTTATGAAAAATGCACCGGTAGCAGCAGCTCTCTTTCGGCAGCACGGTCATTGTCTGTCCGCTGAAGCTCAGTATTCCCCCGTGAGAAAAGGCAATACGCTTCATCACGCAGGCATCGTTGATAAGAAACTTTGTCGGGAAATTATCGGTACCGTCAATAACGAAATCATAGCCGTCGATGATACTCCCGATATTCGCGGCATTGACAAACGCCTCTATCGGTTCAACAATAACGTCCGGATTAATAGCCTCGATCTTCTCCCTTGCGGACTTCACCTTGGGTGATCCGATATCTCCCGTAGAATGGATAATCTGTCGCTGGAGATTAGAGAGCTCAACCACATCGCTATCCACGATTCCAATCGTTCCGACACCGGCTGCGGCGCAGTACATCGCCGCCGGAGATCCGAGTCCCCCCGTGCCGATTATCAGCACCCTGGCCTGCATCAGCTTCTCCTGACCCTCGAAACCGACAGCATCAAGCAGAATATTTCGGCTGTATCGTTCAAGTTGCGACTCGCTTAAATCCATCATTCGCTCTCCCTGCCGTTTTGGTTACCAAGCTTCAGATCTTCCCGGCGTTGACCGCAGACCGAATGGACTGTCATGTTTTCAGCCCTACAGGATGTCGCCATTCTGCAGCCCGGTGCTGCCTCAATATGCTAATGCCATGGCAATTTCTGAAAACCGCAAAAAAAACACAGGCCGGATATCGTCAGATTCATCGAGAACACGGAGAAAATCGATAAATCCTGAGTATCCGTACCTGTGCTGTGAAAGCCTTTCGGATCAAAAAAACTCAGCTAAAAGGCCGCTCCTACAGCCAGAGCGAAAGTATCCTGATTTTCATCACCATTAGCTTTGAGACTTTTTGTCGGATGGGAGTACGCTGCGCCAACGGAAACATTCGGCCTGATATGAGCCGTAAGTCCACCGGAAACAACAGGATTCTCCCCGTCCCGGAAGCTGCTGTATACCACATTGCCTTTCAGCCACGGATAGAAAAAGTACCCTGCGTCTGCCCGAAGGTTGAGCATATCGAGGTCATGCATCCTGCTGACAGCGGCTCCCCCGGTAAAGCTTCCGTAATTACCGCTGAGTTCAGCGCCATAGAATGTCGACTCTCCCATAAAATTACCGTTCCCCGGTATGGCATCGTCAGCATACTGGAAAACAGTTGCTTCGACCGCAATATGGTTGTCCAGGCCGACATAGGGATTGCCCATTGTACCGCCGGTGCCACTCAGCAATCCTGAACCGCCGAATTTGTATTTCGCACGAAGGTATCGGGCGTCGGTCAGGTTCTTGCCGTTGGAACCTCCTGCATTCGACACGCCACCAAGGATATTAAAACCACCTTCCTGACCACGGACGATATTCATCTCAACTCCTGTACCCGGTGTTGGATAAACCCCGCCGCGTCGCAAAAAGAATTGGTTCGAGTTACCGAGGGATAGAACGACACCCGGTGAAAAGGTCCAGAGAGCACGAAGACTTGTATTGAAGTCACCGGATCTATTGGCCGACATGACGGCTAAGATGCCGAGGTTGTCGCCAATGTTACCACCAACCAGAATACTACCGGTTGCAGGGCCACCCCAGTCCAGCACCTCTTCCTGAACAGCGCCTCCATTTTTTGTCACTTCCTCATTCCATGTCAGGAGATTTCCTCTCAGCCACACGGCAAATGGGGCAATACTTGGAATGTCTGACGGCCAGTACGAGTTAGGGAAGGTTTGCTTATAGGCCTCTGCACCCAATTCAGTTTCCTCGATCTTGGTCTTTGCGTTATCTTCTCCGCCCGGCCACCGGTAACCGTTGGCCTTAAATGCTTCTCCAAATGAGTTTGTTGTCGGGAAGCCTGCATGGCAGGTAGCACATGATGTGCCGTACTTCCTCGCAAAGTTCGGCTGAGCCGAAGCCTCCTTGCCCCAGAACAACATGGAAACCATGAAAATTGAAATAAAAGATAGTAATACTGTTTTTCTCATGTGATGACCCTCCACTGGTTTGTGTTATGCTGCTTTGTTAATGAGTCACAATACGCTGCGCGCGCATAAGTGCACATGAAATATTTTGACTTGTGACGCGGCTCATTAACCTCATAAATTTAACAATCGTTAAAAATTCTCCAAAAGAAAAAATAACAATCGTTAAATCCACTACAGAAACGACCGGCTCCCGCCCTTTCATAGCTGTAGCCCGAGACCATATTCCACGGTCATGGGCACTCCTGCAACAGAAACGCGGAGACACTCCTTGCCGACTGGGAATGTCAGCAAGGAGTGTGTTGCCGTAAAAGGCAATAATGGAGAGAGAGGAAAATTTTATATTTACGTAAAATACTCTATTATTAGTACCTGAAAAGCAGGCCCGGCACTCCCGTAATAAAATTTTATACGTATTCCGAGACGCTGAATCGGACTACGAATAGGACTACTTAAGGAATTCCGCCTGTTCCGCAGTTTATATCGAAACCGGTCATGTGTGGACGCCTCTCTTTATTGGCGTAAGCGACCTGAAAACAAGGCAGGCGGAGAGGAGAAACCGGAGTGTACAGAGAGTAGATGAGAATTCTGAGCACGGGCCGACGACGTGTTCGGGACACGGAACAAATGCATGGCAATATACCCTATGCTAAACATCAGGAAGGATAAACGATGAAACATGTCGTGATCGTTGGTGGCGGCTTTGCCGGCATCAATGCAGCAAAAGAACTTGGAAACAGGCGTGATATCAGAATCACCCTTATCGACAGAAAAAATTATCACCTTTTCCAGCCCCTGCTCTATCAGGTGGCCATGTCGGCGCTTGGCGCAGGCGATATAGCAGAGCCGTTGAGAAACATGCTCGCCAGGTATAAAAACATCACCGTATTTAAAGGGGTTGTTGAAAATGTTGACAAAAACAGAAAAATCATACAGACGGATTTCGGTGAGATGTCCTATGACTATCTGATTCTTGCCTGCGGGGTCAAGCACCACTACTTCGGCCACGAAGAGTGGGAGGAAAATGCCCCCGGCCTGAAAACCATAGCCCAGGCGACGGAGATCCGGCGCAGGGTTATGGAAGCCTATGAGGCGGCGGAAAGAACATCCAACCCTGTAGAACGGAAAAAACTGCTGACCTTCGTCATCGTGGGAGGCGGTCCGACAGGGGTCGAGCTTGCCGGTTCAATTGGAGAGATGAGCCGTTTTACGCTCTCAAAGTTCTACAAACACATCGACCCGAAACTCACAAGAATATTTATTGTGGAGGCTGCTCCGAGAATACTCGGCTCATTCTCTCCGGAGCTTTCCAGCAAGGCTACCAGAGCACTGGAACAACTTGGCGTGCAGGTCTGGACAAACAGCATGGTAACCAATGTTGATAAGAACGGCGTACAGATAGGCAATGAGCGTATTGAAGCATCCACGGTGCTCTGGGCTGCCGGGGTACGGGCAATAGGCCTGGGAAGAAAAATGGAAGTTGACATCGACCGCTCGGGCAGAATCATTGTTGAAGAAGATCTCAGCATTCCCGGCTTCCCCGAGATTTTTGTCGGTGGTGATCAGGCGCATTTCGCTCACCATACCGGCAACCCTCTTCCCGGTATGGCTCCTGTCGCTCTGCAACAGGGACAGTCGATCGGGAAAAACATACTGAATGAGGTAAAAGGGAAACAACGCAAGCCTTTCCTCTACCGGGACAAAGGTCAGATGGCTACCATCGGCAGAAACAAGGCCATTGTTGAAATGGGAAATATGAAACTCTTCGGAAGCGTTGCGTGGTTCACCTGGCTCCTGGTCCATATCTATTACCTCGCGACCTTCAAGCACCGCGTCTTCGTGCTGATGCAGTGGGGCTGGTCATATTTCACATTCGGTCACGGGGCGCGTCTCATTGTCAACAAGGAGTGGCGTTTTTATCCTGATAAACACCCTGTGTGTACCGAGGAAAAGAGCTGAAAACCGGTATCATTGAGGAGAAAAAGGAATGTTGAACAATCGCGCGCCGAAAAATGCGGTACAGTTTGTATCGTCAGTTATATTTCTCGGACTGGGCTTCTATATCGCTTTTTTCCTTAAACTCCCGCAAGGGGCACCTCGAAATGATCTGTATGTGATTGCCGCCATCGTGGCCTCCTACGGCCTCTGGAAGCTGTGGAAAAGTGTATCAGCCTGGAGACAGCCGTAAGCACAGGAAAGACTTGAGGTACCCAGGGAAACAGTTGATACCTGCACGTGAATACTATAAACCGTCTGATCCTGGATCAGACCTCTATCATCCTACATTTTTATGCGTCACGAAATCAATAAAGAAACCGAAAAAGAGTTGTTTTTTCATAACTACGCACGCCTTCCTCTTGCTGTCACTCATGGTGAGGGGGTCTATCTATTCAGCTCCGACGGGACCCGATATCTTGACATGATCTCGGGTATCGGCGTGAATGCGCTCGGTTACGACGACAAGAGAATTATTGAGGCCATCACGCGACAGGCAAAAAAAATCATTCACGCATCGAACCTCTTCATGCTTGAGCCGCAATTCAGACTGGCTGAAAAGCTGCTTGATATCTCGGGAATGTCAAAGGTGTTTTTTGCCAATAGCGGGGCGGAAGCTGTCGAGGCGGCCATCAAACTCTCGAGGAAATGGGCTTCTCTCTCGGGCAATAACGATAAAAGAGAGGTGCTCTCCCTTTCCAACTGTTTTCATGGAAGAACCTACGGGGCGATGTCTCTGACGGCAAAAGCAGCGTATACCGACGGTTTCGAGCCGCTCCTGCCGGCGACCGGAAGCATCGGCTTTAATGACATCGATGACCTTGAAGCAAAAATCAGCGACACAACAGCCGCCGTGTTCATCGAGTTCGTGCAGGGAGAGGGGGGAGTCCACAGGATATCACCCGGGTTCATCAACTCCCTGAAGAGACTGCGTGCAAAACACGACTTTCTTCTTGTAGCCGACGAGATCCAGGCCGGATGCGGCAGGACAGGAAAGTTTTTCAGCTATATGCATTTTGATCTCTCTCCGGATCTGGTATGCCTCGCCAAGCCTCTTGGCGGAGGCTTGCCGCTTTCAGCCGTTATCGGCAGCGAAAAAGTCAAGGATGTATTCACCGCAGGCAATCATGGAACCACCTTCGGGGGAAACCCTGTTGCCTGCGCCGCAGGACTTGCGCTCATCGACGCCATCTATGACGACAGCCTCATGGAACGGGCGACCGGGACCGGAGAATGGATACAGGCGGCATTGCAGAAACTCGCCTCGAAACATCGTCAAATCCTGGAAATCCGCCAGTACGGTCTGATGATCGGCACCGCGGTCAACAGAGAAGCCTCGTACTATGTTCAGGAAGCCCTGAAAAAACAGGTGCTCATCAACGCAACAAGCAAGAATGTCATCAGACTGCTTCCTCCGTTGACAACAACCCTTGAGGAAGCACAACAATGTATAGACTGCCTCGATGAAATCTTCACAGAAGAAGCATAAAAACGCGAAGAAAAAGACCGCTCCGATGCCGCTTGAGAAGTTCAATTATCTTCTTGTCGGTATCGGCGCGGCCGTCATCGCCTTCAGCTACGGGGTAATGTACCTTGAAAACAGCGCCAACGGTTTTTTCGCCATGAATATCGCGCCGATAACCCTGCCGGGATCCTACGCGCTGATTCTTTTCGCGCTGCTCTATCGGAGAAAAGCCTGATGACCCGAAACCTCGGGTCATTTTGACTTTTACCTTTTACCTTTTACCTTTTTTACCGGAGGTCAAAGCGAATCGGCACAGTCAGCCATACCATTACGGGAGCCCCGTTCTGTATGCCGGGAGTATAGGTAGATGTCATGACGCACTCAACCGCAGCATCGTCGAAAACTGTCTGATCAGACGGCACACGTTTCATAATCCTGGCCTTCATCGGCTGACCTCTTTCCGATATCAGCACACTCACGAACACCCTTCCTTCGATACCCGCGCGGCGCGCAATCTCGGGATACCGTGGCTTTTTCTGCTTGAGAAACGCAGGCATGACTTCACAAGGCACGAACACAGGACCGTCAGCTATTCCGGCACCCGCTCCACTTTGCTGTTGCGCGGCTTGCTTTATCTCCTTCTGGGTTGCCAGAGTCTGTTCCGGAGGAGCCTCTTCTTTTTTAACCTTTTTGATTTTACCGACATTTGAAGGCGCCTCGACAACCGGAGGTGCCGCCTTCTGAACCGGCGGAGGAGCTGGAGGCGTTGCTATCGGAGGAGGCGGAGGAAGCTGCGTGACGCTGGTTACTGATGTGTAGCACTGAACCTGTTTCGGCTCATCCTGAAACAGTCCGGTCCAGCCGGTCAATCTGTCCCAGTTGGCGCTGATCAGCCAGAAACATGCAAGAAGACCGACGGCTACGATCACGCCATGGCTGAGAAAAAGATGGCTCTGCTTTCGAAGCAGCAGATTACCGTAAGTAAGTCCCCGTATGTTTTCCGTATCAAGAAAATCTTCTCCAAAAGACCACCTTCGGGCCTTGTCGGATGCACTTTCATGAAATTTATCGAGTTGAGACGGCACTTCAGCATACTCCTTGTTTGCTTCCGGAACGCATCAGTTCAGATCCGGGACTTCCGTAACGCCTGATGCAAGGATACCGATAGCCATGGCATCGGCATCGGTAAAGTCATCCAGACTGAAACGATCGATATTCATCATATTGAACTCATCGATAAGATCGACAAG
>JAPHUN010000001.1 GCA_026193435.1 Chlorobium sp. | reverse complement strand
CGGTAATTCAGGACGCTCACGTCAGTGCATCGAAGAATGTTGGTGGCAATCAACAGCAGCTAATTGGTATAGTTCCAATAAAAAAGAAAGCCGGCATCATGCCGGCTTTCTTTTTTTCAGTGCTTCCCTGAAAAACAAGGAACATTACTTGATTGTCCAGGTGTTCGGGCCTGCAAGCAGTTCTTCGAGGGTTCCTTCACCACCGGCCTTTGCCTGTGCGATCTGCTCGTCAAGAGCGTTTTCATAGGTATAGCGGTCCTCAACGTAAAAGATTCCGAACGGTCTCGGAAGGAAATCTTCAGAGGCGTCAGGATCGTCAAAGAACCTCGACAGGATATTGGCCTTGTTGAAATCTTTCTCATCATGGATCCAGAGATCGTCCTTCGAAACGGATGAGTCATTGATATTCACCACTACGGGGGTAAACCCGTCGAGTTTGATCCCTTTGTCCTGATTGGCTCCGAAAATCAGCGGTTTGTCCTGCTCAAGATAGAGTGTGGTATCGGCTTTTCTTTCCTTATCGGTGAACACGCCGAAAGCGCCGTCGTTGTAGATCGGACAGTTCTGATAGATTTCAATGATCGATGTTCCGGAATGTCGGGCACCGCGTTTGAATATTTCGCGCATTAACTTGCCGTCACGATCAAGAGCCCTTGCGACAAACGTTCCTCCGCAACCCAGCGTCAGAGCAACGGTATTCATCGGATAGTCGACAACACCGTTTGGAGAGGTAACGGTTTTCAGGCCGACCTTCGATGTCGGGGAGTACTGTCCCTTGGTGAGGCCGTAGATCTCGTTGTTGAAGAGGATGACATTCAGGTCTAGGTTTCTTCTTACCGTATGGATGTAATGGTTTCCACCGATCGAAAGCGCGTCACCGTCACCAGTCCCAACCCAGACGCTGAGCTCGGGGCGAGCGGTTTTAAGGCCTGACGCCATGGCCATGGCTCTTCCGTGAATACCATGAACGCCATAGGTCGCGACATAGTAAGGTAGCCTCGATGAACAGCCGATTCCGGAGACAACAACCACCTCTTCCGGGTTCAGTTCAAGATCAGCCATAGCGCTTTTCAGCTGCTGAAGCACAGCAAAATCTCCACAGCCCGGACACCATTTCGGCTCCTGGTTTGACGTATAGTCTTTTGCGGTCAATTTGGAAAGTGTATCGGTCATGATTTAAAGCTCCTTTAAAATGTCAGTGATTTTTGCTTCAATTTCCATCTCGTTGAACGGAAGTCCCTGTACCTTGCTGAAGCCGACCGGCTCGATCTGGAACTTGTCCCTGATCATGTGAATGAGCTGTCCGCTATTGTTTTCAGGCATGAGAATTCTCTTGTAGTTACCGAGAACCTCTCCGAGATTTTTCGGGAATGGATTCAGGTACCGGAGATGGGCATGAGCGACACTTTGGCCATTTGCGACCGCCTGTTCGACGGCGATTTTGATCGCCCCGTAGGTTGAACCCCAGCCAAGCACGAGCAGATCACCTGTATCCGGACCGTTGTCTATGGTAAGGTCAGGGATGATGTCGGCGACACGTTCTACTTTTTCTGCACGAAGTCGGGTCATCAGCGCATGGTTTTCAGGATCATGCGAGACATTGCCGGTTTCATGCTGTTTCTCGAGTCCGCCGATACGATGCTGCAGCCCTTTGGTTCCGGGGATAGCCCAATCGCGAACCCCTCTTTCATCACGCTTGTAAGGAAGATAGGGAGGATCGTCCGCGTTTCTTGCTTTTGAGAGTTTCGGTGTGATCGACGCGAGGTCATCAGGAGACGGAACCCGCATCGGCTCGGAACTCAGAGCAAGGTAGCCATCGGTAAGACAGATGACCGGAGTCATATATTCAACCGCGATTTTAGCCGCTTCATACGCCGCATAGAAACAGTCGACCGGTGATGTGGCGGCGATAATCGGAACCGGGGCGTCACCATGACGTCCATACATGGCGATGAAAAGGTCGGATTGTTCCGGCTTTGTGGGAAGACCGGTTGAAGGACCGCCTCTCTGCACGTTTATGACCACCAGAGGTACCTCGAGGATCATGGCCAGCCCAAGGCCTTCGGCTTTAAGTGCAAGACCGGGGCCGGATGTATTGGTCGCGGCAAGTGCTCCTCCGTAGGATGCGCCGATACTTGTCAGAACACCGGCAATTTCATCTTCTGCCTGGAATGTTTTTACACCCCATTTTTTCAGGCCGGATAGTGTCTGAAGAATTTCAGAAGCAGGGGTGATCGGATAGGAGCCAAGAAAAAGCTCGAGGCCGGCTTTATTCGCGGCAGCAGTGAGACCGATAGCCGAAGCTTCGTTTCCTGTGAGTCGACGGTAGACGCCGGGCTCTTTTTTTGCAGGCCCTACGCTGTACCGTCCGTGTTGTGAAAACATTTCTGTTTCATCACCGAAGTTGTAACCTGCCTTGACTGCTTTGATGTTGGCTTCAGCTACGTCAGCTTTTTTCCTGAACTTTGTTCTGAGTGTTTCAATCGTCGTCTCGATGGGAAGGCTGTAGAGCCAGTAGAGCGTTCCCAGTATGAACATGTTTTTACAGCGGTCGATATTTTTTGTGCTGAGCCCAGTATCGGCGAGCGCTTTCCGGGTGAGTGATACAACCGGTATCTCGAAGACGGTATAGTCGCTGACTGTACCATCTTCGAGTGGATTATTCTCTTCCCCGTAGCCTGCAAGCTTCAGATTTTTCGCATCAAAGCCATCAGTATTGGCAAGAATGATTCCGCCATGATGCAGGTTTTTCAGGTTTGCTTTCAGGGCAGCGGCGTTCATCGCGACCATGACATCAAACTTGGCGCCTGGCGTGTAAACCGCTTCGCTTCCGAATTGCAGCTGAAAACCCGAGACACCTGAGATCGTTCCGGCAGGGGCCCTGATTTCAGAAGGGAAGTTCGGGAAGGTATTGAGGTCAGACCCGTAGACCGCCACAGTATTGGCGAACTGGGTGCCGGTTAGCTGCATCCCGTCTCCGGAGTCACCGGCAAAAAGCACGGACACACTGGTTTTAGATGTTACCATATCATCGTTGTTTAGGATTGTAGTAGCACTCATTTTTTGTGTTATTGCGAAAAAAAAGCGATCCTCCTCTCTGCCAATGAAATGGAAATTTCATTTCAGAATTTGGTATTTGCGAGTGGTATAAAAAACGAATGGAGGGTGGAAAACCCGAGATTCTTCTTTACAGGTTTTCAGCAACGCAAAGCTAAAAATATACCGCTTAAATAAAATTCAAGCAAATATTTCAGGCATTTTCATCGCTGTCAGTATCGACGATGATGTTGTTCGTTTCGCAATAATCCTGCCATAATTTCTCGAGTTTACCGGGACAGTTCTGGTCGAGATCACAGATGTCACAGCGCTGCAAGCCATACATCTGATCCATCCAGCAACCGTTTGCGCTTTTTTTGACCTCATTGACGTGGTTGGGGTTTTCCATCATCTTCTGCGTCGACAGCTCCATCAGATACAAAATATCTTCTCTTTTTTTCTGACTTTCCATTCCCCAGCTCATAGTGTCGCTCCGGTTGCTTTGAACAAAGATTAAAAACAGCGTTCACATCATTGTAACAAATAATATAGGTCTTTTTCAGAAAGATTGTATGGCAGAGAGAGGAGAATATTACAGGATATATCACCCGACAGCACGGAAATTTCTGATATACAGTCTCATGAGTGTGCGGTTGAACAGGTACTCCGTGAAGATCCCCCGGGTAGATATCAAGGCTATCCCTGCATGTATCTCAGCTGCTCGATAATCTCTTTATGCGGGTGACCGACGAGGTCGTCGTCATGCGAGGGCAGTGTGACTGATTTCGCGACGATTTCAAGCTTTTGCTTGTCAAGATGCCTCGATATGTCAAGCATGTGGGCAGGAAGGTGCTGCAGCTCGTAGCGGATAAATTTCTCGGCTTTGTGTTTTTTCATTTTGCCGAGTATTTCCGCCATGAGCGGGTTTTCTATATGCTGTGAAACCTTGCTGAAGTATTCGAGAGGCAGCTCATTTGCATAACCGGTCGCCTGATCGACACTCATTTTAATACAGACACCTGCGGCTATCTGTGGTTTGATGTGCTCGACCATGAGCGGTATGACCACGAAATGAGGAATATATTTGACGATCATGGCGATAGCGTGGTAGAGCTCTTCCAGACCATCGGTTTTTGAGCTTACCAGATTATCAATGTAGTTGATGACTTTTCTCTGCTGTGAAGGGTGGAGTTCCTGCAGAACATCGGGCATCGGCTGGTTTGTCCATTCGAGAGCATGTTCGGTATCATTCATGGCGTCGCATCCTTTTACTGAGTGGTAACCACAGTTTATTAAAAAAAAGTGAAAACATGAAGCTATTGTTTTCGCCACTGCCTGCCGATCCAGGGAGCTGTAGGGACGTATAGATGCATTCAAGCACCGGGTACTCTGGTTATCGTTTTGTTTTACCTTGGGTCCCGGCGCAGTTGCCACGGCAGATTCACCCGGTAGAGCGGGTGGTCAAAAATCCCCGGCTTTTTTATTACATTACGCTTTGAAATTCAGGCGGGGCAGGGCTATCGCCGTTTTCCCGTGCCAACAATCGTATTAAATCAAGACCTCTATGAAGTCCAGCGATATACGACAGTCGTTTCTCGATTATTTTGAAAAGAAAGAACACACGATCGTGCGTTCCGCGCCGGTGATTCCGGCAGAGGACCCGACGCTGCTGTTCACCAACGCGGGGATGAACCAGTTCAAGGATGTCTTTCTCGACAAGGGCTCCAGGCCGTACAGCAGAGCCGCCGATACGCAGAAGTGTATCCGTGCGTCGGGCAAGCATAATGATCTGGAGGATGTCGGCCGCGACACGTATCATCACACCTTTTTCGAGATGCTCGGGAACTGGTCTTTTGGTGACTATTACAAGAAAGAGGCGATCGCCTGGGCATGGGAGCTCCTGACGGAGGTATGGAGCCTTCCCAAGGAGAGGCTCTACGCCACTGTCTACAAGGATGACGACGAAAGCCTGGAGATCTGGAAAACAGCAACCGATATCGATCCGGACCATATCATGAAGTTCGGTGACAAGGATAATTTCTGGGAGATGGGGGAAACAGGCCCCTGCGGTCCCTGTTCCGAGATCCATATTGATCTGACCGATGACCTCTCCGGCAGGGAGCTGGTCAACGCTGACGATCATCGGGTTATCGAGTTGTGGAACCTTGTTTTTATCCAGTACAACCGGAAGGCGGACCGTTCTCTGGAGCCGCTGCCGAAAAAGCATGTCGATACCGGTATGGGGTTTGAAAGGATTACCGCAGTGCTGCAGTCCAAAGGATCGAATTACGATACCGATATTTTCGCTCCGCTGTTTGATGCCATCACCGCTCATACCGGGGTGGCCTATACCGCGACGCTTGACGGAGAGCGGGACATGGCCATGCGGGTTATTGCCGATCATGCACGGACACTGACCTTCGCCATAACCGATGGGGCGGTCCCGGGAAACGAAGGCCGAGGCTATGTGCTGCGCAGAATTCTGCGACGGGCGGTGCGCTATGCAAGAAAGCTCGACTGCAATCAGCCTGTACTCTACAGGCTTGTGGGTGTTATAGCCGATACCATGGGTGCTGTTTTTCCCGAACTGAAAAAGCAGCAGGCAACCGTCGAGAAAATCGTCAGATCGGAAGAGGAAAGTTTTCTTGTGACGCTTGGCCGCGGGATAGAGATTTTCGGAGAGATCGCGGCAGCCCTCAAGGCGTCAAAAGAAAAAAGCATCAGCGGGGAGGACGCGTTCCGGCTCTACGATACCTATGGGTTTCCGCTTGATCTGACCAGGCTCATGGCTTCCGAGGAAGGTTTGGGTGTCGATGAAAAAGGCTTCGAGGCCTGCATGAAGGAGCAGAAAGAAAGAGCCCGCAAAGACAGGAAACAGAAGCAGCAGATTACCGGTGATGAGGGCCAATGGCAGTGGTTTGAACAGAAAAGCCCGACGGTTTTTCTCGGTTACGAAACGCTTGAAACCGAAGCGCAGATTGTCGGTATCAGGATTGCCGGTAGTCAGATGCAGCTCGTGCTTGACCAGACGCCTTTCTACGCGGAGAGCGGAGGGCAGACAGGTGACAGAGGGCGCATCGAAGGAGAGAACTATATATTTGACGTTATCGATACCCGGAAAGACGGCGATGTGATTGTTCACGTCGCAGGTACAGTCTATGATCG
>JAPHUN010000107.1 GCA_026193435.1 Chlorobium sp. | reverse complement strand
GTCAGACATCCTATGGATGCGGTGCAGTCCACGGCTGACGCGACCGGAGCTGCTCTCAAGGCGATTCAGTGTATGGAGCTGACCGCGCAGGGACGTGCCGTTCATCCCAGAACATGGGACCGCACCTATCCTGAAATCAGGATGGAAAGCTGTACGCAGTGCCGCAGGTGCACGGTTGAGTGTCCATTTGGTGCCTATGACGAAACATCGGACGGCACGCCGCTCGAGTATCCGTCACGTTGCCGACGTTGCGGCGTCTGTATGGGAGCATGTCCTCAGAGGGTTATCTCTTTCAAGGACTACAGCGTCGATATGATCTCTTCTGTTCTCAAGTCTATAGAAGTACCGGATGAAGGGACCTTCATTCTCGGTTTTGTCTGTGAAAATGACGCCTACCCGGCATTTGACATGATGGGACTGAACCGTATGAGCCTCAATCCCAACATCAGATTGATACCGTTACGGTGTCTCGGCGGATTGAATCTCGTGTGGATCGCCGACGCGCTTTCGAGGGGGATCGATGGAATAATGCTTCTTGGATGTAAATACGGAGATGACTACCAGTGTCATTACGTGAAAGGCAGTCAGATGGCCAATGAAAGGCTGGGGAAAGTTCAGGAAACTCTTGACCGCCTCATGCTTGAGTCAGAGAGGGTCGAGCAGGTTCAGCTTTCGATCAATGAATGGGAAAAGCTGCCCGGTATCATTGCAGATTTCACCAAAAAGATCGATGACATTGGTGAAAACCCATACAAGGGATTCTAATAATAATCACTGCTGAACCGTGTGAAGAGAAGCGGTGCCCCCCTGGGGGCTGAAAAGTTTCAGAACACGGTTTGCCCGGTTTTTACATTTGTTAACTGTGGAGGTTTTATATGGCTGAAAAGACTGTATTTACACCGGATATGAAGTTCGTCAGAGAGCTTAGAGCGGCCGGTGCCGATACAATGAAGAAGTGCTATCAATGCGCTACGTGCTCCGTTGTTTGTCCACTATCCCCGGATGAGAAGCCGTTTCCAAGGAAGGAGATGGTTATGGCTCAATGGGGCCTGAAGGATGAGCTGGTGAAAAGCGCGGATATATGGCTTTGCCATAATTGCAACGATTGTTCCAAATACTGCCCTCGCGGAGCAAAACCTGGTGACGTCCTTTCGATTCTCAGAAAGAGTGTGATTCAGGAAAACGCATTTCCCAAATTTATGGGGAAAATAGCCGGTGATCCAAAAAATATCTGGCAGGCGCTTGCCATTCCTGTTGTGCTCTATATCATTGTTCTCGCTGTTACCGGTCATCTCGGTATTCCAGAGGGAGAGGTTATCTTCTCCAAGTTTTTTCCGGTTCACTATATCGACCAGATATTTGTTCCCCTGTCCGGACTTGCCGTACTGATGTTCGCGATAAGTATCTCAAGGTTCTGGAAGAATCTCCAAGGAAGCTCTCAAATGAATCCGAAGGCAGCCTTTCTGCCGAGCTTCATCGAGACGCTCAAGGAGATTATGACTCATGCGAAATTCAAGAAATGTGATGAGAACAAGGACAGGTCTGTGGCGCATATGCTTGTTTTCTATGGTTTTATAGGTCTGGCGATCACAACGGCATGGGCGGTGTTTAATCTCTATGTTCTCCAGTGGGAATCTCCCTATCCCGCAAACGATCCAGATATCGTCGCGCTTTTCGGAGGCTCTGAAACCGTGCCGATGATCCTGCGGGTGGTTTTCAAGATCTTTGCAAATATCAGTGCTGTTGCTCTGCTTGCAGGAGGCGGTCTGGTGATTGCCAACAGATTGAAGGAACGGGGTGTCGAAACTGTAACCTCAACCTTTGACTGGGTTTTTGCCGGGATGGTTCTTCTTGTAGGCGCTACAGGTATGCTCGCACAGATGTTCAGGGTGCTTGATTTCGCTACAATCGCCTACCTTACCTACTTCATGCATCTGGTCTTCGTGTTTTACATCATTATCTACATTCCGTATTCAAAGCTCGCTCATTTTGTCTACAGAACCGTAGCCATTACGTATACGAAGATGTTGCAGCGTGATGTCGAGATGTAAACGACAAGCAGAGCCCCGGACAAAAAATTAAAAGCAGGGAGCGTTTTTTTGACGCTCCCTGCTTTTTTAGTGTACATACTGTTTTCAAATGCCTCGTGTTCTCATCAGCTGGTGATTAGTTGGCTGATATTTCATGTTCAGGATTGTCGTGCCAACGACAGAAACCGGGCTGGCTGGTTCAAAAGCAGGTGTCAGGGAGTCTCCTCTTCCTCGATGATCTGTCCTTTCATTCCTTCCGGGGAGAATACGCACATCGCTTCAAAAACGCCGTTATCGGGATAGCACATGCAGCGATAGGAGGCTACCTTGTTGAAGTTTTCCTTGAGATTGTTCCAGCCGTTGACGTAGAGGCTGCAGTCGTCATTGAAGCAGACATAGAAATAGGGAGTACACCACCCCAGCCCGTCTCCGTAATTGTAGGGTGGGGGTTCACATTTTTTCATTTTCGTTCCGCAATGGGGGCAATCCGGCGCTTCCTTGATCTTCATGGTATTTTTCTTTAACTCAAATTTTGGCTATGTTTGTCAGGCTAAAAGTCCCGGTAAAGGGATATCGAACGAAGCTAAGCCATAGATATGTTTTATACAATAGTCGTTGTGTAACGCGCTGTCTTTATTCTTGGTTCCCAGCGGGGTCAAGGTTGCGGTGAAACGATACAATCAGGACAAGAGAGGTAAACATGGATAAGATACTGAATAAAATAGGGTTGAATCTTGATGAAGAGATGAAGCTGACCAATGACAGCACGTTCCGTTTCGGCTGTCATAAAGGACTTGCCTGCTATAATAAATGTTGCGGTGACCTTGATATTTTTTTAACTCCCTACGATTTGCTGAGAATGAAAAACAGCCTTGGTCTGTCTTCTGCTGAGTTTATTTCGGAGTACACCGAGCCGGTGATTCATAATGAATCAAAACTGCCGTTTTTAAAGCTGAAACTCGGAGAATCCGGTTCCTGCCGTTTTGTTACCGATGAGGGATGCTCTACCTATGAAGACAGACCGCTTGCCTGCAGATATTATCCTATCGGATTCGGTATCTACAAGAACGATGCTGCTGTCGGAAGTGATTTTTATTTCCTGATAAAAGAAGAGCACTGCAAGGGTTTTGAGGAAGAACGTGAATGGACGGTTGCTGAATGGAGAAAGACGCAGGATATCGATGTGTATGACGATAAAAACAAGGTCTGGATGGACATTATCTTAAACAAGAAAATGTACAGTCCCGATCTGGAACCTGATGAAAAGAGCCTGAAGATGTTCTTTATGGGCAGCTATGATCTTGACGCGTTCAGGTCGTTTGTTTTTGAGAGCAGATTTCTCGAGATATTTGATGTTGACGATGAGGAACAGGCGCTGCTGAAAAACGACGAAGTTGAACTCATGCAATTCGCTCACAAGTGGCTGCAGTACGCCCTGTTCAGAAAACCGACCATGAATTTGCGCGATGCATGAAGTTCGTTCCTGCAGGCCGGAGAGAAAGATATGAACGGTAGAACGCATGACTTCATATGGATGCAGTCATGCGTTACCAGTTTTATAGCGTTTGTCTGATGAAGCAACTGATTTAATAGGTAACGACCGACTTGGCGCTCATCACCTCACTCGCGAGTGTTCCTGCTGCAGCTACTTCAGCGCCTTCCACGACGTCATCCATCGAGATATTTCGTTCTTTAAGGCATGGAGAGCAGAGATAGAGCATACCGCCCAGTTCCATAAAGGTGTCGAGCAGATCCTTGAGAGGAGCGAGTCCGGGAGCGTTTACCGTTGCGGCTTCTCCGTTTTTGGCCAGTACAACTCCGGAAGACTGGAGGAATATGACCACATCCGCATCCAGTGACTGACAAGCCGTGGCAAGTACAAAGGGAAGCGTTGCCTTTTCCGGGTTTTCAGTGCCAACGGTACTGATAATGACAAGTTTTTCCTTTTCCATAGTAGTGGTGTTTAGTTTTCTGGTAACGGTTTGGAAAATAAAACAAACAATATACAGTTACCGGATGCTTTTTCCAGCGTGTGAGCTGTGACAAAGGCAGGTAAAATATCTGTTTATTTGTTGAATTGTTCATTTGTTTCTTCAGGTAAGCAGCGGCGGGACGGGGATACGGTGTGCAGGGCGATCGGTTTTGTTTAGGATAACAGGCAGCTGCCGGAGAGTGTGGTGCCTGCAGCGCAGTGGTTTGTCATAAAGGTAGTTTTGGTTGTTTCCTGAAAAAGAGGTTATTGCAGGTATGATGGATACGTTGACAAAAAGAAAACTGGATTTTGACAGGATTGTCGAGCATGTTTCGACATTCTGTATCTCCGATATGGGAAAGGATGCTCTTGCCGGGGCGGTTCCGGTTGCGGACTTTTCGATGCTCGATGCTGAACTCAACCGGGTTCTCGAATTGAAGGGTTTTCTTGAGGAGGGCAATCCCCTGCCTTTTTCGCATCTCCCGGATACACGACCCCTTCTGAAGAAGCTTGAGCTTGTCGATTATTATCTGGAGCCGCGCGCTCTTCTGGATGTACACGATCTGCTCTATGCTTCGGTAGCGTTGAGGAAATACATGTTCAGTCACCGGGCGATCTACCCTTCGCTGAACGATATGACTATTCAGCTCTGGCTGGAGAAGTCTTTGCAGTATGAGATTCGCAGGGTTGTTGACGAAGAGGGGCGGGTACGTGACACGTCCAGCGACGGCCTCTTTTCGCTGAGGCGAGAGCTCAACGGGAGCAGGGAGGAACTGCGCAGAAAAATGAGCCGTTTGCTGAAACGGTGTCAGGCCGGAGGTTGGCTGATGGAAGATACCGTCGCGATGAAAAACGGGAGACTTGTTCTCGCCCTGAAGGTGGAATACAGGCACAAGCTTCAGGGATTCATCCAGGACTACTCCCAGACAGGACAGACAGTGTTTATAGAGCCTGCCGAGACACTTGAGATGAGCAACCGGATACAGGATCTCGAGATTCAGGAACGCAGGGAGGTAGAGAGGATTCTGAAAGAGATGTCCGGGCATGTCCGGGATGAGCTTGAAAATGTGCGGCATAACCAGGATGTGCTGGCCTCGTTCGATTCTCTCTACGGTCGCGCCAGGTTTGCGGCAGATACCGGTTCGGTGCTGCCTGTGGTTGATCCGGGCGGGACGCTTCAGATTATCCGCGGTTTTCATCCATGGCTGCTTGTCTCTCATCGAGAGAAAAAAGAGCAGATTTATCCTCTTGACCTGTCGCTTGATGACGATGAGCAGGTTCTTGTGATCTCAGGCCCGAACGCAGGCGGGAAATCGGTCGCCATGAAAACGGTCGGTCTCCTGTGCTGCATGCTGCGGCATGGGTATCTTGTTCCCTGCAGCGAGAGTTCGGTTTTTCCTTTTTTCGAAGAGATCTCTATCGAGATCGGCGATGAGCAGTCAATAGAAAACGATCTTTCGACGTTCAGTTCTCATCTTGAACATATCCGGATTATTCTTGAGTCAGCCGGGCCGAAGAGCCTGGTGCTGATCGACGAGCTGTGTTCGGGGACGGATGTCGAGGAGGGGAGCGCGATTGCCCGCGCGGTTATTGAGGAGCTTCTTGCAAGGGGTTCGAAGGTTATCGTGACGACCCATCTCGGAGAGATGAAAGCCTATGCTCATGAGCGGGAAAACGTGGTGAACGGAGCTATGGAATTCGACAAAAATTCCCTGAGTCCATCGTTCAGGTTTCTGAAAGGACTGCCGGGCAACAGTTTCGCGTTTGCCATGATGCAGCGCTTGGGATTCCGCTCTGAGCTGGTCGAACGCGCCGAGAGCTATCTGGATAAAGGCAGAGCCGGATTGGAACGGCTTGTGGATGACCTCACGGTTTCTCTTGAGGAAAACCGGGGACTGAGCCAATCGCTTGAACAGGAACGCGCGTGGCTTGCGACCGAGCGCGAACGTCTCCTTGACGCAGGCAAAGAGATGATGGAGAGGGAGCGTGAGCTGAAGCTGACCGGGCAGCGGGAGATGCAGCGGGAGATCGAGCAGGCGAAAAAAATGATCCGTGATATTGTTCGGGAGGTAAAAAAACAGCCGGTGGAAAAGGTCGTCTCTGCAGCAAGAAACAAACTGGAGAGCCGGAAAAAGGAAGTTGTGCGTGAAGAAAAACGGATTGTTTCGGAGATGACAGGTAAGGCGATGCCTGAAGAGCCCATCCGGCAAGGCGATATGGTTCGGGTTCTGTCGACAAATACTTCAGGCGAAGTGGTTTCAATGCAGGGTGAAGATGCCGTGGTGTGCTGCGGGACGTTTCGTCTGTCTACCTCGGTTAAGAATCTTGAAAGGGTTTCAAAAACCGCAGCGAAGAAACTCGATCGGAAGGACAGCTCGCCTTCTCAGGCGGGAGTGAGCGTCTCTCATACTTCCGCACTTGAATCGACGAGACTGGATTTGCGGGGAATGTCGGGAGATGAAGCGGTAAACGAAGTGGAGCGGTTTATCGATAAATTGCGGCTCAACAGGATCGTGACCGCGACAATAATCCATGGGAAAGGTACCGGGGCACTGCGCCAGAAAGTGGCGCAGTGTTTACAAAAGCACCCCGCTGTAAAAAGCTATCGGCTGGGGGAGTGGTCGGAAGGCGGCGCGGGAGTGACGATACTTGAATTGTAGGTGCCTTTAATAATGAGTTGGTGCTTTTTTTCTGCGTGAACTGTCTGCTTTTCGGTTGTCAGGGTATCCTTGAGACCTGCCTTGCCGGAGTTTCCTGTGTGAAATTGAGAAATAGTCACGGATACCTTATCTTGAGCGCAGCTGAGAAATTTATTTTGTTGTACATCAATGTATTGACACCCGATACGGTATGCGATATATGACTTTGCCAAATCTGTTGACGATATTGCGGATACTGCTGGTTCCTGTTTTCATGTTTCTGTTGCTGCTTGAATCGCCCTCTATGAAATTACTGGGCGTTATCGTGTTTATTATCGCCTCGCTTACCGATATTTATGACGGTTATCATGCAAGAAAGTATGGTCTTACCAGCCGTCTTGGGGCTTTTTTGGATCCGCTTGCAGATAAATTCCTCATTACATCAGCGTTTCTGATATATGTCTGGGAAGGGTATCTAGCGCTCTGGATGGTACTTCTGGTTGCACTTCGTGATGTTGTGGTTACGGTTTTGCGTGTGTATGCTGAATGGAAGGACAAACCCGTGATAACAAGCCGTGAAGCGAAATACAAGACGCTTACACAGAATGTTTTTGCCTACGTGGTTATGCTTTTTATTCTTCTCAAAGAGAGGGCATTTACCGGCGCAGATATTTCAGCACTCATGAGTAAGGTTCTCTATTCGGATTATCTTGATTATGTCATGCTGCTGATAACCCTCTATACGGTCTATACCGGAATTTCCTATCTTGTTCAGAACTGGAAAGGATTGTCGAGTCCTTCTTCATGATGGTTATAACGTTTTTATGAGAGAAGTTACAGCAAAAGTGCTGGGAAGTTGTGCTGGACTCGGTTATTTCCCTTTTGCGCCTGGCACGGTTACCAGTCTTGTCGCGGCGGTTGTTTTCGGGGCTGCTCCTTCTCTGTTGGTTCCATCGATCGCTTTCCCGTCAATTGTCGTAGTTTTTGTGCTGGGTCTCTGGGCCGCGGGTGTTATGGAATCTCTCTATGGCCGGGATCCCTCACAGGTGACTATCGATGAAGTCGCGGGACAGTGGGTGGCGCTTCTTTTCCTGCCCGCGGGGTGGTTTACCGTACTGCTTGGTTTTGCCGCGTTCAGGTTTTTTGATATCGTGAAGCCCGAGCCGGTAAATCTCTCTCAGAACCTGCCCGGAGGATGGGGGGTTATGGTTGATGATCTGCTTGCGGGAGTCTATGCCAATCTTTCTGTCCGCATCGTGCTCTGGGTGCTGTCGTTTTTTTCTGTTACCGTGCCCTTGTGAAACGCACTGATCTGCCTGCTGATGTTTTCCGCATCCAGTTTCAGCAACCTGTAGAGATCGTTCATGCTGCCGTGAGTGACGAATGCGTCGGGCAAGCCTATGTTCAGCACGTTGTTCGTACGCCTTTGGTTGCGCAGATAGTCGTTTACCGCGCTGCCAAGCCCTCCTATGATGCTGTTTTCCTCAAGTACCACTATGTCGGTGTGGGTTTCAGCAATGTCATTCAGCAGTGCGGTATCGAGAGGCTTCAGAAAACGCATGTTGGCCACAAGTGCGTCAATACCGTTTTCTTCAAGCAGCAAGGACGCTTCAAGAGCCCTTTCCACCATGGTGCCGATCGCAAGAATGGCAACAGAAGATCCCTCACGCACAATTTCCCCCTTGCCGATTTCGATTTCCCGGAAACCGGGACGGAGTGTGATTCCTGAAGAGAGTCCTCTCGGGTAGCGGATAGCCGCAGGACCGTTCTGATATTTGGAGGCGGTGTACAACATGTCCCGGAGTTCCTGTCCGTCTTTGGGAGCCATGATGACCATACCGGGAATCGGTCGCAGAAAGGAGAGGTCGAATGAGCCGTGATGTGTCGGGCCGTCTTCTCCGACAAGACCCGCACGGTCGATTGCGAAAACGACAGGAAGTTTCTGAAGGGCGACATCGTGAATCAGCTGATCATAGGCGCGCTGCAGAAAAGTGGAATAGATGGCACAAAAAGGTTTATAGCCGTTTGCCGCCATTCCCGCGGCAAATGTCACGGCATGCTGTTCGGCGATCCCGACGTCATAGAAACGTTCCGGATGAGCTTTCTGAAAAATATCAAGAGAGGTGCCGCTGGACATCGCAGCGGTAATTCCTGTGATCCTGTGATCTGAATCCGCGAGTTCGGCTAATGCCGCGCCGAAAATATCCTGATATTTCGGGGGTTGGGCAATTCCGGATTTTTTCAATGATTTGCCGGTTGTTATGTCAAAGCCGCCGCTGCTTGCGTGCCACTTGCTCTGATCGTCTTCGGCCGGTTGAAAGCCTTTTCCTTTTGTCGTTATGATATGCAGAAGCTTCGGGTGGGGCAGTTCCTGCATCTCCCTGAACGCTTTGACAAGCTGTTCCGTGTTGTGGCCGTCTATCGGGCCGAAATATCTGAACCCGAGAGCTTCGAAAAAAGCACCGGGTGTGAGGGCGGCTTTTATTCCGTCTTCAATTTTGCGCACAGCGTTTTTGGCGGTTTCTCCAAGGTCGTTATTGAGCAGAGAGAGAGAGTCCCAGATGAATTTCCTGGCCTTGTTGTATGTTTTGTTCAGGGTGATGTTGACAAGATAATTTTTCAATCCTCCGGTGCTTGGGGAGATGGCCATCTGGTTATCGTTCAGAACAACAAGAACGTCGCTTTTGATATCTCCGAGGTGGTTCATTGCCTCGAATGCCATTCCTCCGGTCATACTCCCGTCACCGATAACGGCAATAACCTTGTCGTTACTTCCTGACAGCTTTATTGCCGCCGCTATTCCCGCCGCGGCAGAAATGGACGTCGATGCATGGCCGGTACCGAAGGCGTCATGAGCACTTTCAGAGATTTTCGGGAAACCGGCAAGGCCATTGAATTTCCTGTTTGTGTGCATCAGCTCTTTTCTGCCGGTCAGGATCTTGTGGATATAGGCCTGATGGCCGACATCCCATATTATTTTGTCGTGTGGGGAATTGTAGACATAGTGCATGGCCACAGACATCTCTACGACACCGAGGCTCGATCCGAAATGTCCCCCGTTCTCAGCTACGACATCGATAAGATATGACCTGCATTCATCCGCAATTTTCTGAAGATCAGAGATGGTATGTTTTTTCAGGTCTTCTGGAGAAACAATTGCTGAAAGAAAAGGGTATTTGCCGTTTGGCGGAACCGGATTGAATTGTTCCATAGAAATGTCCTTATCAGTTATTTGCGTACTCATGTTTTTTCTCATGTTCTTTCAATAAACCGGATTAAGCGGTTGCCGGTTCCTTGCACGGAATTATTGCCGGAAGAATGGAATGCGTTCGTGAGTGATGAACGTGAGGTTGTTGAGAACGGAGGCAACAGGTGAACAGATCGCTGATTTCGATAGTGACTGGTCTCTGTGTATCGATTGCCGGAAAATAGCCGGTCATATTCCAGAAGCTTGCATGAGAATGTTTCGCTTTGCGCGCGGTCCGTCAAGTTCTACAATGAAAACGGATTGCCACTCACCAAGAAGCATCCTGCCGGCATGAATCGGGATGGTTTCGGAACTGTTCATGAAAAGACCCATGAGGTGGGAGTGAGCGTTATCACGTCCGTCTATGGGATCAATATTGTGCAGATAGTCACCGTCTTTCGGTACGAGGCGTTTAAGAAAGGTCACCATGTCTTCAAGCAGCCTGGTTTCCTGTTCATTGATGTTGATGAATGCGGTAGTGTGTTGACTGGCTAGTGTTATCTGTCCTTGTTCCAGACCGCAGGAAACAACGAAATCCCGGACTTCGTCAGTGATGTCAATAATTTGTATCGGCTCTGTCGTTTCTCTCGATATTGTATGCGTGATGTAGTTCATGACGATATGTTCTTTCTGGTGCGGTGGTTACCTCTGCTGCCGTTAGGGATACGGTAATGTAACAAGTTTGCGGGCGGATAGCAATCATGCCGACCAATGTCTGCTCTCGGGGGGAGGCGGATAGGAGGTATGTAGGGACGGTGAAAAAATTATATCCTGACAGGCGGTATTCGGTGATTTTCACATACTTTTTGTATAGTGTAAAAAATAGTAAGCATCTCATCACATAAAAACTTCGGGAAATGAGGATCGTCAACGTCAAAGCAATTGTCGCTGCAGTTATCTTTTCAGGACTCTTTCTGTTTCCTCGTATTTCCTCAGCGGATTCCAGTACGAGGATTCATGCATTTACCGATCGCCATCAATCTGTCAGTTTCAATGATCTTACCTTCAGCTCGGGATATGTATGGGGGGAATTGAAGGGTGACGAGGATCTTGAGATCATACCTTTTTCCGTCAGGGTTGGTCTTGATATCAATGACTTTGCAGGAATCCATGGCGATAGTTCGCTACAACTGGGTATCGAGCCTTTTGTCAATACCATCATTGCTCCGGACAGGGGTATCGAGGCCGGAATCAATATCGGTTTACGGTATATGACTCCGATGGCAGATGGCGTTTCAATCTTTGGCGAGATCAGCTCAGGACCTGCCTATTTCGGTATCGATACCGTCGAACAGGGTGACGCGGGATTTAACTTTTTGAGTCAGTTCGGCGCCGGGCTGCAGGTTGAACTGTCACGCAATATGGCGTTCAATACGGCCTATCGTTTCAGACATCTTTCCAATGCAGGGTTCACGCAGCCAAACGACGGAATAAACACAAACGCGATTATTGCCGGTCTTTCCTTCAGCTACTGATCTTTCGAAAGTGCGAGGCCTGATCTACCAGTTCCCCTGAGGGGAGAGTATCCTGACTTGCCGATACCTCTCCCCGTGTTTGTACTTTTCTGCATTCCCTCATCGTTCGATTACCTGCAGGATCGGCATGAATCTCACCGGTTCAGTTCCTGACTCCGGTTTTGTTCTGCAGGTTTTTTCAGATGGACCGTCCTTTTGAGACAGGTATGGTTTAACGTGAAGCATTCGTGTATGAGGAAAATCGCCTATACCGTCAAAAATATTCCTCTCAATATTGTTTGCCATGCGGTCTCAAGAGCATGTTCATTTAACTTGGCAGAGAACCTCATTGTTTTCAGTGATCCCAGGGGGGGGAGCACATGGATAACGGAGTTGATTAACAGGATTCCCGATACGGCTGTTCTCTGGGAACCATTACATCTGGCCGAGGTGAATCTGTTCAGGAAACTGGGTTTTGCCTGGCGTCAATTCATTCCGGAAGACGACGAGTGGCCGGAGGCTGAAAGAGCCTTCGAACAGGTGTTCCGGGGAAAAGTCCTGAATCACTGGACATGCCGTATGTCATCTCCGATGGACTTTCTCCGGTCAGAAAGGATGGTCGTGAAAATCTGCAGGGCCAATGCGCTTATCCCCTGGTTGACCAGGGTGTTCTCATTCAGGTATGAACCGGTATATCTTGTACGGCATCCTTTTGCTGTTGCAGCTTCCCAGATGAAGCACGGTTCATGGGATGCGCCTTTTACAGGATACAGCATACCGGATGGTCGTTTTAACGAACCATACCGTACGCATGCTGATTTCCTTTTGAGTCTCGGCAGCAAAGAAGAGGCGCTTGTTGCGACATGGTGTCTGACCAACATGGTGCCTCTTACTCATAAAGACAATAACCGGAAGTGGATAACGGTGTTCTATGAGAATCTGGTCCTGAGTCCCGGCAATGAAATACAAAGGATTTTTCAGCGGTGGGGTCTGCAGATACCGGAAAATATTCTTGAGCATGTCAACTGTCCGAGCGCGACAGCCAAAGAGAATATGATCGATGCCGATGCTCAGACCCAACTTTCCAAGTGGAAGCTCTTGTTTGATCAACAGCAGATTGAAAGAATGCTCGAGGTGTTGCGGTATTTTACCATCGATCACTATTCCGAGGATGCCGTTCCCTCTATCCAGATGTAACGCGTGATCACTGTGTCATCTGCAGTGCTTTCTGCGGCGTCACGGTCCGTTTCATAGCAGTTCACTCCTGATTGCAGCCGGGGGTAGTATCAGCAGCTCATGTGTCCTGACGCATCCATCGCATGACGCCGAGAGACATAACGCTCAGTAT
>JAPHUN010000173.1 GCA_026193435.1 Chlorobium sp. | reverse complement strand
TAGTCAATAGTCAATAGTCATTCCTTAATTGAGCCCGAATTTCTTGAGTTTCCGGTAGAGCGTCGCTCTTCCGATACCAAGCACCTGAGCTGTTTTTGTCGGATTGCCTTCACATGCCTTGAAGGTTTCTTCAATAGCATGACGCTCTATTTCTTCAAGGCTCTGTATTTTTGTCTTCCTGTCCGCTTTTTCTCTCTGAACGCCATCCTCTTCTGCAACAAGCGTTGTATTGTTTTTTCTGAGCCGGCCTCCTTTGTGGGAGAGAATAGAGGCTATTTCATCACTGTTTTTACAGCTTATCGCGGTTCTCTGAATGGCGTTTTTGAGTTCACGTATATTGCCGGGCCAGTGGTATTCCTCGATTTCTTCAAGAGCTTCAGGCGAAAAGCTCAGCTGCTTGAGATTGTTAGCGCTGCAGAACTCTTCAAGAAAGTGTTTCGCAAGGAAAGGAACATCCTCTTTCCGTTCTCGCAGAGGAGGAAGGTAGAGGGGGAATTCTTCAAGTCTGTAATAGAGGTCATCCCTGAATGAGTTGCTGTCAAGTGCCTGGGCAAAATCCCAGTGAGTGGCGGAGATGACTCTGAAATCAATACTCCGCTCGTTTTTCTCGCCAACTCTGCGAATTTTTTTCTCCTGGATCGCTCTGAGCACTTTTGCCTGTATATCGGCATTCATGTCTCCTATTTCATCGAGGAAGAGGGTGCCGCCATCAGCCTGTTCAAAAAATCCCTGATGATCGTTATTTGCGCCGGTAAATGAACCTTTTGTATGCCCGAAAAGGAGGCTTTCTGCAAGTTCATGTGAAATTGCAGCACAATTAACTGAAATAAACGGACCATTTTTTCTTTTGCTGCCTTCATGGATCGCCTGGGCAAAGAGTTCCTTGCCGGTACCGCTTTCACCGATGATCAGGACATTCAGATCGGTTTCCATGACGTGCAACGCCTGCTCCATCGTTTCTTTTATCTGAGCGCTTTTCCCGATGATGTTTCTGAAAATCTCTTTGCTTTTGAGTTCTTTTTTCAGCTGTGAAACTTTGTCATGAAGCGCTGATTCGCTAATGGCATTTCTCATGACGATCTGCAGCCGGTCAAAATCAAGAGGCTTGGTGAGATATTCATATGCGCCCATTTTTATGAACTTTACTGTATTCGGTATGTCATCAAGTGCAGTGATCATGATAACCGGTATGGTTATGCCTTTTTTTTGGAGATAGTTCATCACGTCAGAGCCGTCTTTGTTCGGCATATTGATATCCAGAAGCAGAATGTCGATTTTTTCTTCTTCAAGGATTGACACGCACTCGTTTCCGTCAACGGCTTCAATCGGGAGATAGCCCATTTTTTTCAGGAAATGGTTCAGCACAATGCGGGTTGATTTATGGTCGTCGGCGACCAATACCCGGTAGTGTTTATTCTGACCCGAATCATTGTTGGGCTTTTTATGATGGTTTTCTGAACGTAGCACGAATATTCCTGTGTTTGGAGGTATATGGGGGAATAAGCAGCTCTTATTGAGCAATAAGGATAGTCATATGTTTCCGGTCAAATTTGTTCTATTTCTGGCGCGGGATTGTCCCTTTTCTTGAAGGATCTTCCTTTTTATATCCTGAACGATCTTTTGCGCGGGATTTGTCGTTGTTATCGTGTTGCTTTTTTTCAGTGTATTTCGGTTTCAGTGAGGGATTTTCACGCGTGACGGCTGATGCGCTTTGAGACTCTTTTGCCTGTGTCGTCTGCTTGACAGGCTCTTCTTGTTTCGTCGCGGCTTGAGCAGGTTCAGACGCTGTAATCTGTGGCGCCGGGGTTGCTTTTTTTTCCGGTTCAGGGCTTGCGTCTGATGGAGCGCAAGGGGTTTTGTGACAGAACGGGATTTCTATGGCTTTTTTTGCCTGCATGGCTGCGGCTCCTGACTGAACAGGACTGACAATTGTCTGGAGCAGTTGGTTCAAGCCGGTGTTGACGGTAGTGAAAAGATTTTGAGCCTGTTCGGAATTTGCAACTGAACCAGCACTGTCAAGGACAGACGTAGCGAGTTTTCCCAGTTCATCGAATGTCTTTTTCAGTTGTTCGGAATTCAGCGTATCGTTGACGCCCTGAATGACATTTTGTGACAGGGAACCGATATTGTCAACTATTCCTTTGACCGCGTCGGAGTTGGCTGTCAGAGTGATGTTTTCAGAAACCTGTTTCGTGACCGAATTTGCGGAATCTATCATTCCTGCAATCGAGCCGATGGACGAATCTATCAAGAGCCCTATGTTTTCAAAAAGCGTAGGAAAGTCGGCATTCTTGTTGCCGGATGATGCCTGGCCGGATGTTTCATTTTGAGCCGTTTCCGGTGTGCCGGAACTGTTTCTGATTTCTTCTGCCATAGTGTATCTGGTGTTTTTATCTGCGACTGAACGATTGTGCTTCAGTGTATTTAGGATAGAGGATGTGTTTTAATGACAATATAATAAATAATCGGGTCACCTGCTGATTCCCGATATTATTGGCCAAATAAACAGATTTATGATAATAATCGTTCAGTGGCGGAGAGGATCTGACGGTTACCCGGTAGCTGATACGTTTAGTCTATCGTGTGCGCATAGTAATCAGCGATGATATCCTGGTCAAATCCCAAAGAGTAAAGCAGGTGAATCAGTCCGAAGATAACCTGCAGCCGGATTTTTCCGTTTACAGCGTATTTCCTCGCGGAAGTGATTACCATGTCGTTGAGAATGGTAAAGGTGGAATGCGTGCTGATGCGCTCAATGATTTCAATATCTTCCATGACCCGTAGTTCCTCGTTGAAACCGCCTATCCGTTTGAAAAGATCGCTCATGATGAAAAGAGACTGGTCGCCGCCTCTGCATAGCGTCAGGGGAAGCCGGGTAAACCACCCGTAGGTTTGCATCAGCCAGTGGGGGTCATCAAAAGTCAGTTGAAAGCATCCGGCCTCTTTTCCCGATTGTTTTGCGGAAAGAATGGTATCGATGAATCCGGCAGGAGGCAGGGTATCGGCATGAAGAAAATAGAGCATCTCTCCGGTTGCACGTTCTGCTCCACGGTTCATCTGAGCCGCACGGCCTTTCGGTGAACGGCAGACAGTGACGCAAAAATCCGATGCGATGCGCTGTGTGTCATCTTCGCTTGCATCGCTGACGATTATTTCAACGTCGTTTCTTTTTTCTGTTGCTTTGCAGAGCGATGAAAGTATGTCGGCGATATTTTTCTCTTCATTATATGTGGGTATGATGAT
>JAPHUN010000255.1 GCA_026193435.1 Chlorobium sp. | reverse complement strand
AGTAACCAGTAACCAGTGACGAGTAGATATGTTAAGATAGTGCCAGGTTTCTCCAGCCGGATTCTGGCTTCTGGATTCATGCTTCCTGTCTGCTTTTCTCTCGTCTCTTTTCCTGCCTCCGGTCTTCCACTTTTTTCGCCCACTTGTATTTTGCTGACTGTGGACTGTGGACTGGTGACTGCCTACTCCTCCTCCTCGCCGTTCTCTGTTTCTGCTTTGAAAAAAGCTATGGGCAGATCGGTTTTGACGATAACCGATTCAAGGTTTTGCATGACATCAAGTTCTTTCAGCAGGGCTTTTGCGGGTTCGGTTGTTCGTGTTCCTGAACTGCTTGAGAGTTTGATCGCCGCCCAGAGAAAGGTTGAGGCAAAGTAGGCGGAAGTCCGGTTTTGATAGATCCATTCTGTCTGGCCTTCAACGCCGTCATCAAATTTCAGGGATAGCGCAAGCTGTTTTATACGGTTCAGGTTTCCAAGCGTTTTTATATCCTTGTTTCCGGATGTCAGACTTTGAAGCGCACCGAGGGTCCAATTTGTGGAGGAAAGGGTGAACCAGAAATGGGACTTGTAGATGGACTTGTCGATCAGCGCGGCGGTAGTCGAGTCCCTTTGCAGGAAATTATGTTCAGGCTCAAGAAAGCCGCGCAGCATCTGAGGACTGTTGGCCAGCAGAACCTGTCGATATTCAGGATGGCATACCCAGAGCGAATCGGAAAGGGCAAAGCATTCTTTGTCGCCGAATTCTTTGACCGCTACGCTTTTCTTTCTGAGATACTCTTTGGTGAGTTTATCAGGAAACGCTCCCCAAAGGATACCAAGGTATTTTTGTTTTATCGTGTTTTGCTGTTGAAAAGCGACAAGCAGGGTGTCAAGATCACGGGCTGGAACAAACCCTGTCTCGTCGGCCACTTCCTTCAGTTTCGGGTCGGACTGGAGCCAGCGCATCTCTTTGAGTGAATCGGGTATGATATCCTTCCAGAAGATACTTTCCCGGATATCCTTCAAGCCTGCATAGAACAGGGCATCAGATGTTCCCGGAAGCCGGTCAATAACGGAAGCAAGTTCAGGACTCAGAGGTTCTGCTTCGGTATACGGTTTAGGCCAGTTGACCCAGAGAAGCTGGGCAACGAGACCGATAGTTCCTAAAATGACCGTAATCAGGAGAATGCTCGGCTTTTTTTTTGTTTTTTTGCCTTCAATATTCTGGTCGGGCTGTTCCGTTGGGTTTTCCATTCTGGATCTACCTGTTGTTCTTAATTGCCTGGGTGGCAAGATAGTCACAGCGATTGTTGAACTCGTTGTCGCTGTGGCCTTTCACCTTGTGAAACGTTACGCTGTGTAATCTAATCAACTCAAGGATCATTTTCCAGAGGTCAATGTTTTCAACAGGTTTTTTCGCTGCCGTTTTCCAGTTGTTGCTCGTCCACCTCTTCAGCCAGCCTTTATTGATGGCATTGACCAGATAGCTTGAGTCACTGTAGAGAGCAACCTCACAGGGTTCTTTGAGGGCTTCAAGAGCTTGTATCGCGGCCATGAGCTCCATTCTGTTGTTTGTCGTCGCAGGAGAGTATCCTGACAGTTCCCGTTTAACGCTGCCAAACATCAGTAATGCGCCCCAGCCGCCCTTTCCCGGATTGCCGCTGCATGCACCGTCCGTATATATGGTTACTTTTTTTTGCATAACTGCTGTATGAGGGTGGTGGCCTGTAGACAAAAAAGGCTCAACCGGAAAAAGTTGAGCCTTGAATCAGTATGAAATGGTGTGTCCCGGTGCGTTACTTGATCAGTTTTGCAAGCTCAGCTGTTCCGGTTTTGGACATGATTTTCATCGCCTTGGCGGAAACACGCACTTTCACCCATCGTTTTTCTTCTTCAACCCAGATTCTTTTTGTGTGAAGGTTCGGCTCAAAACGTTTGCGGGTGCGGTTGTTAGCGTGTGACACATTGTTTCCATATGTAGGCCGTTTCCCGGTCAGTATGCAGACTTTGGACATGATAGCTTCCTGTTCTGGATTCTCGTTGTAAAAATGATTGCGACGAATATACTAATACTTTTTCAATGTAAAAAGATATTGGGAAAACTATGGACGGATTCCCACAGCACACACCATCATGGACAGAACGTAGAGAAGTGTGCCGAATGCGTTGTACCAGACAGCTTTATCTTTGGGATTATCGATCAGAATTTTCTGCATGGGAATCTGAAAGGCAAGCAGACCCAGAGCGATGCCGGAGGCGATGAACGACGATTTTGCCAACAGAATACCTATAGCGACAAGTTGCGCGATATCCATGATCACCGAAGCGAGAACGGCGGCTTTTTTCTCGCCGAGCTGGACCGGGATGGATGCGACTTTTCTGATGTTGTCTCCGACGACAGACTTGAAGTCATTGAGCGTCATGATCCCATGAGCGCCGAGGGAAAAGATAATGGCCAGGGCGATCGATTCGGACGAAGGAACGCCTTGTGTGATGGCGAAACTTCCTGTCAACCAGGCAACGCCTTCATAGGCCAGGCCGACAATAAGGTTGCCGAACCACCCGTTTCGCTTTGCGCGAATGGGAGGCCCGGAGTATGCGTGTGACATGAGAACGCCCACAAACGCAATTGCCATGACATAAGGATGAATCGACCAGGCAACCAGAAAGCCTGTCATGATAAGGGTGAAGGTGATAATCCAGCTGGCCTGTTTGGATATCTTGCCGGATGGTATCGGGCGATCCGGTTCGTTGATCGCATCTACTTCCCGGTCAAAATAGTCGTTCATGGTCTGCGACATGGCGCACATCAGAGGGCCGGCCAGTATGATACCTCGTAGAAGAATCGACCAATTGGATGCTATATCCTCGCCAGTGGAGATAACGCCACAGGCAAAAGCCCACATGGGAGGAAACCATGTGACCGGTTTCATCAGCGGCAGTATAGCCGCCGGCTCGAGTTTGAATCCCGGTTTATTGACGTTTTCTAGAGCCTGCTTTATCGCTTTTTCCTGTGCAGGAGCTACTCCGGATGAGAGTAGCTGCGATTGCAGGCTCTGCTTCAGCTCAGTATTGCTCACGTTACTTCCGTTCATGCGTTACTGTTTCATGAAACAAAGCAACAATTATACGAGTTTTTCTGCAGAAATGTAAGCATTTAGTTTTACGATGTCCGCTATTTGCCGGCAAGTTCTGCATTGAGGGCAAGGATGCGTGAGAATTGTTTCGAGGCGTTTCCGCTTTCCAGAGAGCCTTTAGCTTTGCTCAGGCCGTCGTCAATGCATGTTGCTCTACCGGATACGTAACATGCCATTGCCGCACTGAATAGCGCGGCATCTGTCTGGGCTCTTGTTGCGCTTCCGTCGAGAATCCTGAGAAGTATGTCTGCATTCCGGCTGCTGTCGCCTCCCTGAAGATCGGCAATGGTACACCGTGACAGGTCGAAGGTTTCAGGTTCTACGTCGTGGCAGGTGATTTCTCCGTTCTGAATTTCTACAATACGGGTCGGACCGCATATGCT
>JAPHUN010000096.1 GCA_026193435.1 Chlorobium sp. | reverse complement strand
TGGACCGACCTTATGTACGGTTTTTTCACGAAAAGGCTGGGAGAACTTGATCCCGGCTCTTTACAGGCACTCTATCTCCAATACTTTGCCATTCCTCTTGCTCTGCCGATCGCCTGGATTGTCACGATCGGAGAACTGATCATCGGCATCTGTCTTGTTCTTGGACTTTCTGTCCGTATCAATGCCGCCTTTGCGCTCTTTCTGGTACTTAACTTTGCCGCTGGCGGATACTATAATCTGACCCTTCCTCCTTTCATGATCTATGCCGTGCTTATGATGCTCCTTCCCTCAGGACAATGGTTAGGTCTAGATAGAACACTCCACAACAAGTATCCTGATTCGCTCTGGTTCCGTTAAAACAGCATGGAACTATACAACCCCGTTAAAACGTTTTACTAAAAGTTAAAATACTTTAATGGTTGCACCCGTTCACCTGAGAGCGCTCCTGGGGGTTAAATAGATATTATATGTTGAGCGTTGACCACATATTGATATGATCAGGGTAACCGGGCAAACAGAAAAAGCACGTGTTTATGATCCATAAAACAACGATCCCGGCAGGTATCGTATTGACTCTTTTTCTGAGTATTCTCATATCCCATAACCTGAGCCTGTCCCGCCAAATCTCCCTAAATGAAGCTCATGCCTATTCCGCAGGTAAAAAGCATGTTTCATCAGAATCAACTAAAGGCCTCGAAAAAGGCGATGATGCTTTTTATGCTCTGGACTATGAGACTGCTGACACTCTTTATCGCGCATTTCTTGAGGATAATCCCGACAACGCCGCTGTATACTGGAAACTTGCTCGTCTTTACGTAAGCATGGGTGAAGCGCTCCCTCCCGAACACACAGCGGATCGGCATCCATATTTGAAGCGCGCTGTCGAATACGCTGAAAGGAGTATCCAACTGAATGACAAGCTTGCTGAGGGACACACCTGGCTCGCGGCTTCACTTGGTGTTTTAGCCGATAATGCAGGCCCAAGAGAAAAGATAAAGCGTGCAAATATCATAAAAAGCGAGCTTGACCGGGCTTTGGAACTCAATCCTCAGGACGACATAGCGCTCTCGATCCTCGGATCATTCAACCGCGAGATCGCCAGTATGGGATGGATGGAAAAAGTATTTGCCAAGACGTTTCTTGGTTCACTTCCGAAAGGAAGCTATGAAAACGCTGAAATACTGTTTAAAAAGGCAATCTCGTCAAATCCTCGCGTAATCCGCCATTATTACGAACTGGGGAAGCTCTATATAGACCTCAAACGCTACGAGGATGCCCTGTTGGTACTCAACGAAGCCCTGAAAAAACCGATTCTGATGAAAAGTGACACAAGAAGAATCAAGAATAGTAAGATCCTTATAGAAGAGATTTCTGAGAAGATTGAGGAGTAATCCCTCCCTCTCTAAAAATTAACCTTCAGACCGACAAGCACATTATGGCTTGAAATATCCATCCTGATGTCATTGCCTCCTTCCTGAAAACTTGCGTCCTGAGTAGAAAAGTAGCGATACATGGCATTGAGTGTCACAGCAGGAGACACCTTTACACCCAGACCCGCCCCGACCTGATAGGCAAGCACGATATCATCTTCGCTGAAATCATCGGCTTTTTCTTCTAATTCCACGCTTGCTGCGCCAACGCCTGCGCTGATAATAGGGATAACTGAAGTGTTGGGAATTTCACAATAATAATAGCCGTTTGCAAGAAGGGAAAGTATGGAAAGATCCCCGCTGGCATTCAAACCCCCGGGCTCATAGGTCGCGAAATCATTTTTCTGATAACCGATTTCGCCTTCCATCCTGAAACAACCAAAATCCAGACCATGAGCGTAGCTGAATGCTTCTCCGTCGTCGTAACTCAAATCCCCGTTTTTTGAACCCTTGAGACTTGAATCATTTAAATACGCCAGCCCCACAGTAAGGCCTGCATAAGGCGAACCTGCGAGAAGAGGAAAAGAAGAGAAAAGAACAAGTGTGATACAAAGTAAGCCTGAAAAATACTTGATTATCATAGTGCCTCCTGAGTAATAAAATACCACAGACATACAACGGTTAACACGTTGATAATTCTGCGTATACGTTACTCTCCGTTCATAGTGCCATCGTACATAACATAGCTATATAAGCATAAAGTAAAAAATATTTCCGGATTCTCAATATTTTTCGCCCTGAACGATCAGGATTCTTCCAGCATGACCAGAAGCCCTCTTACTCCGAGATGATAACTGTTTGGGCCAAAGCCGCTGATCACCCCTTGACAAACCTCGGAAATAACGGACGTTCTTCGAAATTCTTCACGGGCGTAAATATTTGAAAGATGCACCTCGATAACAGGAATGCTGACAGCACTGATAGCGTCCCTTAACGCAATGGAATAATGAGTGAGCGCCCCGGCATTGAGTACCACTCCTCTGTACCCCCCGTGATCCTCGCAATGAAACAGCTTTTCAAGAAGCGCTCCTTCATCTTCAGACTGAAAAAACTCAAACGAGACATCGGGAAATGATTCCGTGAGCCCGCGATTGATATCATTCAGGGTACGCTTGCCGTAAACCTCAGGCTCCCGCTTGCCAAGCCTTGAAAGGTTTGGACCGTTCATCACAAGAATTGAAACGCTATTCATATGCTGCATTATTCATCACGCGCAACCCCGAGAAAACGGAGCAGCATCAGGAAGAGGTTAATAAAATTCAGATAAAGCGAAAGAGCCCCCATGACAGAAACCTTGGCTTCAGACTCGCCATCAGTCACCATCGCGGCCATCTCCTTTATTCGCTGGGCATCATAAGCCGTCAGGGCGGTAAACAGAAGAACACCGATAACACTGATGCCGAGCTCAAGCATTGAATTCTGCATGAACATGTTGACCACTGAAGCAAGAATAATACCGATGAGCGCCATAAACGCTATGCTGCCGATCTTTGTCAGATCACGTTTTGTTGTGTGGCCAAAAACGCTCATAGCCGCAAATGTTCCTGAAGTCACAAAAAAAGTGCTTGCTATCGACGAATAGGTATAGACCAGAAAAACAGCCGACAGGGTAAGCCCGGTCAGCCCCGAGTAGAGTATAAACAGGCCTGTTGCAGCCGAACCGGATAAACGGTTGATACCTGCGCTCAGCGCTAACACGATACCCAGCTGAGCTACTATCAGGCCGATCATGACAAAGCCGTTGGAAAATATCAAATTTCTCAGCATCTGACTTTCAGCGGTATAGTAGCCTACCGTTGCGGTCAACGCGAGCCCGAGTGTCATCCAGGTATAGACCTGATTGATAACCCTGGTCTGCACATCAACACTTACCTGTGACGCGCTCACCGCACCCACCGAACGCGACATCTGACTGCCTTGTATCATAGTTTTTTATTCGTTATTCGTTATTCGTTATTCGTTATTCGTTATTCGTTATTCGTTATTCGTTATTCGTTATTCGTTATTCGTTATTCGTTAGGGAAAATAATCATTCCGGTTTCCCCGCAAAAGTCATGCCCCCCTGTAATAACGTCGACTATTACACAGTGTGAAATAGATGCTTAGATTTCAAGGGTTTCGGTATCCATCCAGAACCACTGGATTCCCGTGTCAAGCACGGGAATGACTACTAAAATGAAACAGGAATAACTATATGAACGAAGTCATGCCGGACTTGATCCGGCATCCATGCGGTTTCACGTAAAAAAATGGATCTTCGGGTCAGGTCAGCAAAGAAGACTGGGAGAGAATAAAAGCCATGCCCCCTGAGTGAAATATTATTCGCCCCTACCTATCACGACTCTCTTTTCCCTCTTCTCTCGTCACTGTTCTATCGGTTACGCCCTTTCTCCCTCTCGCTCTCTCGCCCATTCCCTATTCCCTATTCACCAGTTACCAGTTACCAGTCATTATTCACTATTCATTAGTCATTATTCATTTCTCCCTATTCCCTAAAGAATATACTGACTCAAATCCCTGTCGGTAATGATCTTGCTCAGCTTCTCATTGACCATGTTTTTGTCAATATCGATTTTTTCATTGCTGTGCTTTTCAGGGATTGAGAACATCAGTTCCTCAAGCAAATTGGTCATTATGGTGTGCAGTCTTCTTGCACCGATATTCTCGACAGACTCGTTCACCTGTGCGGCTATTGCGGCAATTTCCACTATTGCTTCATCGCTGAATTCAAGCGCTACGCCTTCAGTCATGAGTAGGGCCTTGTACTGTTTGATCAGTGCGTTTTTCGGCTGGGTAAGTATTTTATAGAAATCTTCTTCCGTAAGGCTTTTCAGTTCAACACGAATGGGAAATCGGCCCTGAAGCTCGGGAATAAGATCCGAGGGTTTGGCAACATGAAACGCGCCGGAAGCGATGAACAGCACGTGATCGGTTTTCACCATGCCGTGCTTGGTGGCGACATTGGATCCCTCGACAATCGGCAGCAGATCCCGTTGCACCCCTTCCCTGCTCACATCCGGGCCCTTTCCGCCGCTTCCGGTTGTCGGGGCTGCAATTTTATCGATCTCATCGATAAACACAATACCGGACTCTTCGACCTTTCTTACAGCCTCCTTGATAACGGCATCCATGTCAATGAGCTTTTGCACCTCTTCCTGTTCAAGCAGCTTTCTGGCCTCGGCAATGGTCACTCTTCTGTTCTTGCGTTTTTTCGGGAGGCCGCTCATCAGGTCCTGCATAATTCCTCCAAGTTCTTCCATCTGACCCATAGGACCGAATATCTGCATCATCCCTCCCTGTGAGTCACTGCTCAGTTCCATCTCTATCTGCCGGTCTTCCATTCTTCCTGAGCGCAGCCTTTCAAGCATTTTCTCCCTGCTTTTTCTGTTGACCGCTTTTTCAATATCGGCATCACTCGCCTCTTCAGTGGACGTAATCTCTTCATCTTCGGTATTGCTGTCAAAGGCTGAACCGGGCACCGAAGGCAACAGAATATCCAGCAGTCGCTCTTCAGCGAGAAGTGCTGCTTTTTCCTTTACCTCCTCGGATTTCTCACTCCTGACCATACTTACCGCCTGATCGGTAAGATCGCGGATCATCGATTCAACATCACGCCCCACATAACCGACTTCAGTAAATTTTGACGCCTCAACCTTGACAAACGGAGCATTAGCCAACTTCGCGAGCCTGCGGGCTATCTCGGTTTTACCGACACCCGTAGGGCCTATCAAAATGATGTTATTAGGCATAATTTCATCTCGAAGATCA
>JAPHUN010000039.1 GCA_026193435.1 Chlorobium sp. | reverse complement strand
TTTCAGGGAGAGTATCACGACCGGATAGTGGCTGCCGAAGCCGCAGCCATCCAGCGAAACCGATTTTTCCGCCAGACTCCAGGTTGCATCTGAAGCAGAGAGGTTCATAGGAGACCTCCCGGAAAATGACTGTTACCTGTGAATCTGACAGTCGGAAACCGCGCGGCAGTCTGTTTTTTTCTGTCTGTATGTCTATGGGTGGATCCGATTTCCCCGCATTGTTTCATAGGGCGTGCGTTGTCTTGTTTGTAAAAGTGTTCCTGGTCTTGTGTCAGATAGCCGCTATTCCTTATTTTCCAATCCAATGAGTTTCCTTGTTTCCTCAGCGGTTGCAAGAGGACGCTGCATTTCTTCAGCGATCCGGGCAACTCTCTTTACAAGCTGTTCATTGGTGGCGAGTCTTTCTTTTCCATAGTCAAAATAGATCGCATCTTCGATGCCGACCCGTACATGTCCCCCTGCGATAATCGCAGCAGCGTTCATTGGGAGCTGAAACTGTCCAAGGCCGGTTCCCGCCCAGATTGAATTATCCGGCAGCGCCTGAGTCATCAAGGCAAGGGATGAAATTGTCGCCGGAGCGGTATTGATATTGCCGAACAGCAGATTGAAATACTTTTTCCCGGACAGCAGCCGGTTTCTTTCAAGATATTTGGCGAGCGTGATCATTCCGGTATCGAACACCTCAAGCTCCGGTTTGATATTCTGTTCATGCATGGCTATTGCAAGGCGTTCGATCATTTCAATGGAACTGACACTGGGACCGGTAAAGAAATTCAGTGATCCAAGAGTCAGACTGGCCATATCCGGTTTTGCTTTTCCTTGCAAGAGCAGTACTTCTGATCGCTGTTCGAAAGATTTCCAGTTTCTTCCGGAAGTTGTTACACAGCATACCATGCCCGGTCTTTCCTTTCGTATGCCCTGAATAATCTTTTCATAGTATTTCGCGTCAGGAGTAGGTTCGCCTTTCTCGTCTCTCGCGTGCAGATGAACGATTCTTGCCCCAGCATCATGTACCCGGACAGCATCTTCAATGATTTCATCAGGATAGATGGGAACATGAGGGTTGCTGAATTTCGTGGGTATCATGCCGGTCAGACAGGCATTGATGATCAATGGATCGTAGGGAGAGAGCGGGTGGGGATCGTTTTTCGCTATATAGTTGCTTCGATATTCCTGGTGCGTGTTTCTTGAAAGCATGTATGCTTCAAGGTCCATCTCAAGCGTAGTCCAGTGATCGACGTCAGAAAGACTGAAATCACAGACCTTCTTCAGCGACCCTGTTTGATGATAGCCGTAGTGTTTTTTATACCATATGATGGTTTCCTGCCGGTCGGCGTTTGTCTCTACCCGTTTGATCCCCTGTGCATACATGGCCTCGAGCCGGGCGTCCTGAAGCGCTCTGCCCAGTCCCATACCTGAAAACTCCGGTCGTATTCCGAGAAGAGTCGTTTTCCCTTTTTCAGGTGACAGCAGTTTGTAGCCGGCAGCCCCGGCGATATGTCCCGAAACACGCGCGACGAAAAAACAGGAGATATCAAGTTCGGGCATTTCTTCTGAAGGAACATGATGCATGTTCCAGATCTCCATGATGTCAAGTATTGCCGAATAATCATCAGGAGAGGCTTTTTCAATGTGATAGCGCATAGCGCATGGATTGTTCATTGAGGTATGCAACTACTTGTTACGACTTCATACAGGGGTAATTTAATTTATAATATAAAGATGAGGATGACTATTTCCCGGCTCAGTGATCTATAGTAACGTTCTTCCGGTAATAAACAGTTCAGGGAATCGCATGAATTTTTCCTGCTTTTTTCCTACGTTGAGCGATTGTCAAGACCTTTGTAGTAGCCCCGGTCGATTTTTTCCGTTCCCGGCAGCAGGCGCCATGCATCGATACGGGTTATGGCGACGGGGGTTTTGAGTTTTCCGATTTCACGTGAGAGGCTGTCTGTGATGTTCTGATCTTGAGGAGCGTTTTCAGCTGTCTCGATATACGCTTTCGGCCTGATGCCGTATTCCGGATCTGTTGCCGGGACGACGATGGCCCTGAGTATCCCGGTGAGCGAGCAGAGGGCGCGCTCGATTTCCTCCGGATGGATGTTCTCTCCTCCTGAAATGAACATGTTGTCCATTCTTCCGGTGACCTGCAGTTCTCCGTCCGGTGAGAGTATACCGGTATCCCCTGTGTGGTACCAGCCTGAAGCGTCGGTATCGAGAACCGGCCCTTTCCCGGAAAGATATCCCTGAAAAAGGCAGGGGCCCTTGACGAGAATCTCGTTGCCGGATCCGATGGCGAGTTTTCGGTAAGGAAGCACCTTTCCGGCGGTAATGGTGCTCGTCGGACCGGGAGTGGTCGCTATCTGTGAGCTCATCTCGGTTGACCCGTAGGTCAGATAGACCGGTAATCCGGCTTCCGATGCCTCTGTGAGCAACGCCGGTTCCACGGCACTTCCTCCCAGCAGAACAGCTTTGAGGCGCTGCAGCTTTTTCAGGGTCTCATCTTCATGAAGCATCCGGTAGAGTTGCGTAGGGACGAGCGATAGATGTGACAGTTGAAAATCATGCAGGGCATCCCTGATCGGCGTGCCGGCTTCCGCGACGGCAAGCGCTCCTCCTCCAAGCAGTGAGCGGATAAGTAGTGCGTAACCCCCGATGTGAAAAAGCGGCAGGGAGAGCAGCCAGCAGTCGCCGGGGCCGAAAGGGATGTTTTCGTTGGCGCCGAGTGCGCTGTAATAGTGGTTGCCGAAGGAGTGCAGCGCGGCTTTGGGGTTGCCGGAGCTGGAGGAGGTGTGAATGATGGAGAGGGGAGTGTTGAAGTGTTGAGTTGTTGAAGTGTTGAGTTGTTGATCTGTTGAAGAGTTGAAGTGTTGAGTTGTTGAACTGTTGAACTGTCGGGGAACCGGTATTTCAGTGTCGATCTCCGCAAGGATTTCCTCCGGTGTCAGTTTGGCTGGAAAAGAGAGCGTTCCTGTCAGGGTTTTTGGGCCGATAAGCAGCGAAGGGTTCAGGCGGGGCAGCAGGTCCTGGAGCCGGGGGGCGGGAAAACGGTGGTTAAGCGGGGCACTGACTGCTTCGGTTTTGAGCAGGGCGAGCAGCAGGAGCAGCAGTTCAGGGCTGTTGGACATGCAGAGCGCGACAACATCGCCTTTCCGGATGCCGTGTTGTGAAAGCGTATGCGCGATACGGGTGGTTGTTGTCTCAAGGTCGTGAAAAGAGAGGATCTCTTTTTCGGTGACAAGCGCGGGGCTATCGCTGAATGTTTTGGCCGCTGCCGCTACAAGGTCCATGCTTCTATGAGTTTGAGTCTCGAAAGATCCGGGTTGAGGCTGTTGCGGTAAGCTGTTGCGGTATCGAGGCAGCCCGATTCGGCGTGCAGAGGGTTGTAAAGGATATCCCGGCTGAGCTGCCGGAAGGTATCCAGACCGCAGGGGGACGGATTTTTCGATAGGACAGATGCCAGATGAGCGTAGAATCCCAGAGCGATGCCTGATTCGAAGGCGGCGCTGATGACCGCGGCAATGCCTGCATCCCGAGCTTCCCTGGCCAGGCGCAGTGTTGTTGCGAAACTTCCCAGACGCGCCGGTTTAAGGACAACGCCGCCGAGGCAGTCGCGTGTTATGCCGTTCCATATGCCGGGGCTCATCCAGAGTGATTCGTCGAGCGCTGAGCGGATGCCGGTCCGGCTGAAGAATTCCGGGATAAGGAAGGGATCGGCAAGCGGTTCCTCGATGTATTCGATACTGTCAGCCGGAATCCGGTTGAAAAAGAGGCAGGCCTTCTCCAGATCGAACGACCGGTTGCTGTCGAGGCGCAGGGAAATCTCACCGCCGAAGGCGGAGCGAAGCGCAAGCACCTGTTTGACGGCCAGGCCGGGGTCCGAGGCCTGTACTTTGAGCTTGAAGGTGCGGTATCCATTCCGGAAATAGTCTTTTGCCATGGAGATCACTGAAGGCGCATCACCGAACAGCAGCGCGTTAAGGGGCAGTTTTCGTGCTGCTTCCGGCGCGCCGGGGAATGAGGGAAGTGCTCCTGAGGCAGCCGACTGCAGGTTGAGCAGTGCCATCTCAAAGCCTGCGCGAACGGAAGGGGATATGCTGTCGGGAAGATGTTTGCCGGCATCTTCAAGCGACAACCCTCCATAGGAAAGACGGGGTGACAGGAGGAGTGTCCCGCATTGCTCAAGGGCTTCAGGGAGTGATTCCTTATGAAGGCCCGGAAGAGGGGCTATTTCTCCGAAGCCGGTATGCAGCCCGTCTCCGGACTTCAGGGCCAGAACAAAACCATCCCTTGTGTCGAGGCTCTTGCCGAGAACGGGAACCGGCCTGACAAAATGGATGGAATAGCGGTATATGGAAGCGTTTTGCGGCTTCAAGGTCTTTTCGGGAATTTTCCGAAATCTGGTTTACGTTTTTCAACAAAAGCATTTTTGCCTTCCTGCGCCTCTTCGCTCATATAGTAGAGCAGCGTCGCATTTCCGGCAAGTTCCTGCAGACCTGCCTGTCCGTCGCAGTCAGCGTTCAGGGCTGATTTAAGGCATCTGATCGCAAGTGGTGAATGCTGCAGGATTTCACGGCACCACTGAACGG
>JAPHUN010000313.1 GCA_026193435.1 Chlorobium sp. | reverse complement strand
CTTGCTAAAAGGGTCAGATTTCTGAGCATTAAAAGTAAATTAGAAGTGATACAAGGCATGTTTTCTATCAAGTTGAATCAAATTCTGTAGTACAGATAATAATTAATGTTGCAGGCGCGCTGCGCACGCCTGCAACTGAATACAATCAGGACAATGAGCGAGAATCGCTATACAACTAGGCAACAAGTAGGTATCGCTCTTCGATTCCCCATTGTTGCACTGCTTACGTTGGTATGGGTGAGAATTCCGGTGAAAGTGTACCACCCATTCCGGAGCAAAGTGTACCACCGATTCTGCTCGAAAGTGTACCACTCTGCAAGGGCGGATTTGGTGTGAGTAACTTACATATTTTTTCCCTGTTTTTTTCGCCTCAGAGAAGGCCCTTTCAATTCGATTCTGTGCCCATTGCTTAAAAGCCGGTCAAGGATGCTGTCTGCAATGGTCGGCTCAGCAATGACATCGTGCCATTCGGCAACCGGCAACTGCGCGGTGAAGATTGCCGCCTGCTTTCCATAGCGGTCTTCAAGTATCTGGAGCAGGGCCAGTCGTGTTGGCTGATCAAGCGGCTGCAAGCCAAAATCGTCAATGATCAGAAGCCGCGTTTTTTCGAGTTTGTTGAGCCATTTCAGGTATGTGCCGTCGAGCTTGACCTGCGTGAGTTGCTCCATCATGCGGTTCATGCTCATGTAGAGGGTGCTGTAGCCAAGCGAGCATGCCTGTCGGCCCAGTGCCGAGGCGAAATAGCTTTTGCCGCATCCTGTCGCGCCGGTGATCAGCACGTTTTCTCCGCGCTCGATAAAGCGGCAGTCTGCAAGAGCGAGTACCTGCTGCTGACTCAGGTTCCGCTCTGTGTTGCAATGGATCTGTTCCAGCAGGGCCGGGTAACGGATTTTGCTGCGCTGCAGGTGCCGGCGGGTCGTTTGTTCCTTACGGTAGCAGCGTTCGGCATCAACCAGTTGACCGATCATGAGATCCGGTGTCGGCTGCTCCTGTACCGGCAGGGTGAGCAGGGCCTGATAGGCTTCAGCCATGCCATGCAGCTTCATGCTGCGAAGCTGGTCGAGAGTAAGTTGTGTGTTCATGGTTTGAAAGCTATGGGTTAGTTGTAGCAATGTTTGCCTCGGATGTTTTCATGGAACGGCAGCATCGATGCCTGTTCCTCTGTCGGGAGCATCAACTTGTCACGGTTGTTTTCCAGGATTGTTTTCACGATACGGTACGTGATACGGGGTCCCTGTAACGCGAGCGAACATGCGCTTTCAAGCCGTTTCCTGCCAAACCCTTTGGCCAGACGAAGCAGGCCGATACAGGCATCATAGGACTGTTCCGGGAAGGCCTTGGCAGCAAGAAAACGGATGATGATTTCCTCGGTGTTCGGACCGATCTCACGGCCTTTTTCCAGGAAGTCATCCGGTGTCCATCCCTTCTGCAGAAAGTAGTTGCGATGAGACTCCGGCATGTGCTCTTTGATAGTGCTATAGCCGTTGCGGACAGCGGATCGTTGATGGACGGCGATGCGCCTGTATGCACTGAATATCTCGACGACATCATCATCGTAGATCAGCTTCACCTGCTGACCGATATATTCCTGCGGAACACTGTACTGGTGCCAGTCTTCACCAAGAATGACATGGTAGTTTTTCTTGACCTTGGCTTTTGCCTGATGCTTGTAGACAAAGCTCTTTGACGGCAAGGGAGCCAGATGTTCCTTTTCCAGTTCCATGAAGCGCTCCTTGCGGCTTTTGCCATACGCCGTCATGAGTCGTTCGTTGGCTTTTTCCAGCAACGTTCTGACGCGGTGCTTCAGGGCTTTGAGCGAGTGTTGGCATTCGTTGCGCATGGCGGCATAGATCTGCTGGTAGGCGATGTGCACACTGTTTTCCACCGACGCCTTGTCCCTGGGCTTGGCCACTCGTGTCGCCTGCATATTGGTCTGGTAGTGCAAGGCCCACTGTTCGAGCAGTTCCGTAAAGACCGGCTCGTAACGCGACGGCTTGATGACGACCTGCGCCATATTATCGCTGAGGATGTTGCGGGGCACGCCGCCAAAGTAAGCCAACGCATTATTAAGCGCCGGGATCAGGTGCTCCTGTCGGCTTGACGCCAGCGGTTCAGCGTAGAACATCGCACTGCATGGCATGGTGCAGACAAGGACCGGACAGTCAATCCATTCATGCGCAATCGGCTCATAATATCGCAACTGGTCACCTGCAAAATCGATCTGCAGCTTGTCGCCGGGATGATGGACTTGCGGCATGGTCGGTTCATGCTGCTGGATGTAGCGGTCAAGGTGCAGGCAGAACTGCGCATAGCGATACCCATGGGGGTGTTGTTCCAGGTATTCTTCCCAAAGACGCTGTTTGGTGACATGAGGACGCTTCAGTTCATCGGCATAGTACTGTAACCGACCTGAGAGAGAGAGGAATCGGTCGTCTGCCTGATGGTTGTTGCGCGGCGGGTAGATCAGCTCGGCCAGGTCATGGTCCTGTAGCGCAAGAAGCTCTGCATAGGTTTTGCCGCTGTGCCTGAACCGCTCCACGTAGCTTTTGATCGTGTTGCGGTGAATACCTGTCAATCGGTGGATTTGTCGGATTGAACGAGCTTCCTGTAAGAGAACGAGACATCGTCGAATTTGTAACATTTCCAAGGGTTTGTTTGCCATCTGTACCTTCGGTTTTTGATGCCAAAGGTACATGTTAAGGTGTTACAAACCCGCCTGACAGAGGTGGTACACTATGCTCCAGAATGCCTGATACACTTTGCTCCAGAACAGGTGGTACACTTTAGTCCAGAATATGTGGTACAGTATGCTCCAGAAAACTCAG
>JAPHUN010000291.1 GCA_026193435.1 Chlorobium sp. | reverse complement strand
TCTGAAGGAAAGATGCTGCTGAATCTTTCTTCGAACGACTACCTCGGCCTGGGTGATGACGGGCAGCTTCGTGGGGACTATCTTCTTGCGTTCAAGCCAGGGAGCGACAGCGACAGGTTCAGCATGACCAGTTCCTCATCGAGACTGCTTACAGGAAACCACCGGCTTTATACAGAGCTTGAAGAGTCTCTCGCTTCATGGTACGGCAGGCAAGCCGGACTGGTGTTCAACAGCGGATACCATGCAAATGTCGGAATTCTTCCCGCTCTGGCCTCACGGCATGATCTGATTTTTTGTGACAAGCGGAACCATGCAAGTATTATCGACGGATGCAGGATTGCAGACGCGGCGTTCAAACGATTCAGACATCTTGACTACGACCACCTCGAAGAGCTGCTGGAGGGGAGCAGGGGAAGCTATCGGCAGATGTTTATCGTGACCGAATCGGTATTCAGCATGGACGGAGATCTGGCTGATCTGCAGAGGCTTTGTGAGCTCAGAGATCGTTACGGAGCTTTCCTGATTGTGGATGAGGCGCATGGGGTTGGGGCATTCGGTGATACGGGGCAGGGTCTGTGTGAGGCATCGGGATGCGGGGAGTCCATTGATATGGTGATAGGGACGTTCGGTAAAGCGTTTGCTTCTGCCGGAGCCTACGGAGTAATGGACAGCATGATCCGTGATTACCTCGTCAACACCATGCGATCCCTTATTTTTACGACCGCCCTGCCTCCCCTGGTGCTCGGCTGGAGCAAAAAGGTCCTGGAGCGGCAGCGGACAATGAGTGAGAGCCGTCATCACCTCCATTCCCTCGCCGCAAGGTTTCGTGAGGCTTTGAAAGAACATGGTTTGCAGACCGCCGGGGAAAGCCAGATCGTTCCTGTGATTATAGGCGGGAACCGGGATGCGGTTCGTGCAGCAACAGTCCTGCGTGATTCCGGTTTTCTCGCTCTGCCCGTTCGTCCGCCGACGGTGCCGGAAAACACAGCAAGAATCCGTTTTTCACTACGTGCGGATATACGGTGGGAAGATATTGCAGGGATTCCGGAGATACTGAATCGGGCAGTGGGCACTGGGGAGAAATCATGGTTTTGAATGTGGAGACTGTATGCGATTTTCTCAATGAGTCATCTTCGGGCTTGACCCGGAGATCCATAAGATGTATTGATAAACGCTATGGATGCCGGATCAAGTCCGGCATGACTGTGGGAAAGGAGAAGGCGTGACCGAAAAAACGGCTTGTCATGGATGTTGGATCAAGTCCGGCTTGTCAGTCCAAAAAATAAACAATTCAACAACTCAACAGCTCAACACTGAAACATTGATTACTCGCTGGATACAAAATAGAGGCAATGATCGTCTGCTGCTCTTCTTCAATGGATGGGGAATGGACGGAGGCATCGCCGAATATCTCCAGTCCAATACGCCTGCGGGTTTCGGGTATGATGTACTGCTTTGTTACGATTACCGTTCTCTTCTCATACCTCAAGATGTTCTCGACACCATCGCGAGCTATGGTGAGCGCATTCTCGTCGCATGGTCGCTTGGGGTTTGGGCGGCGCAGAAAGCAGGGCTTTCCGGTATCGGCCGTGCCCTTGCAATAAACGGCACATTGAACCCGATCAGCAGTGAGGAGGGTATTGCTCCTGCCATATTCGCTCAGACCCTTGACAACTATAACGAGGAGAACAGGACTCGTTTCATACGGAGGATATGCGGGAGCTCTTCTCTGTTTCATCGATTCATGGCTGTTTCTCCTGAGAGAAGCGCTCTTGACCAGAAAGAGGAGCTTGCCTCGATACAGCAGCATGTTGAAGAGGATACTCTGCCGCAACCCTCTTCCTGGAGCTATACGCACGCGCTTATCGGCGGGCGTGACATGATATTTTCTCCGAAGGCCCAGACATCAGCCTGGCGTGATCTGGAGTACAGCATCTCTGAGGAGATGCCGCATTTTCCATTTTTCTCTTATACCAGCTGGTCGGAGGTGTGCTCATGCATGGATCACTGAACAAGGAGTTGATCCGGCAGCGTTTTGCCAGGCGTTTAAGCGGTTATCGCCGTTACGCTGTCATTCAGGAGAGCATGGCGTCTGACCTTGCCGGTATGATTTGCGGCAACGGTGTCAAACCTTCATTTGAGCGAGTTCTGGAAATAGGTTCCGGTTCAGGCGCGTTTTCCGAAGCACTGCTGTCCCGCTGTTATGCCGGAAGCTATGTGGCAAACGATCTGGTTCGTGAGAGCGGTGAGATTGTCAGCGGGATTGCATTGAAACACGGTGTTCGGGAGGTTTCATTCATTGCCGGAGATATTGAGCGTTGTCAGGGGCTGCCCGACCGACTGGACCTGGCAGCGTCCAACGCGACCGTTCAGTGGCTTGTCGACCTGCCCTCTTTTTTCCGGAAGATGTCGGTGGCTCTGAGACCGGGAGGGTTACTCGCCTTCAGCACGTTCGGAAAAAGGAACATGCTCGAGATCAGCTCCCTTGAACCTCATGCTCTCAACTATTACGATCTTGAAGAGCTTAGCGGGATGGCTGATTCCCTGTTTACGCCGATTACGTCGCATGAGGAGGTCAGGAGGCTTGATTTCAGAAGTCCTGAAGAGGTGCTGCGGCATATCAGCCGGACAGGCGTCAATGGACTTTCCCGTGAGAAATGGACGAAAACCCGTCATCGAAGGTTTGTCGAGCGTTATCGCTCATCGTATTCCTCAAGTTCTGGCGTTCATCTGACCTATCATCCGATTTTTTGTGTATTCAAAAGAAAAGGAGAAGAATAAAGTGAAAAGGGCAAAAGGCAAAAGTGAAAAATCAAAAGTGAAGAGAAAAGAGCAAAAGGAGGCATATCGACCGTGAATGGAAAGGTCATTGCAATAGCAGGGATTGATACCGGAATCGGAAAGAGTGTTGCTACCGGTCTTCTGGCGCGTTCACTGCTTGAGTCCGGCATTCGGGTCATTACCCAGAAAGTGGTTCAGACCGGTTGCCATGAGGTTTCGGAGGATATTCTTCTGCATCGCGAGATCATGGGAATGCCGTTGCAGGATGTCGATCGTGACGGAACCACCTGCCCCTATGTTTTCAGCTATCCGGCCTCGCCTCACCTTGCTGCCGGAATGGACAATCGAACGGTTGACGTTTCGGTCATCAGCGATGCTACCAGCAGGCTTCAGGAAACTTTCGACACTGTTCTGCTTGAAGGGGCGGGCGGCCTGCTTGTGCCGTTGCGTGAGTCGCTGCTGTTTGCCGATTATCTGAAAGAAAAAGGCTATCCACTCATTCTTGTGACTTCAGCCCGTCTTGGAAGTATCAACCACACGCTGCTCTCTATAGAGGCATGCCGGAAGAGGGGACTTCGGCTCAACGGCCTGCTGTACAATCTTTACGGCGATATCGACAGCACTATTGCCCAGGACACACGACAGGTCTTCTGTCGCAGTCTCAGGGAGTACGGTTACCTCTGTCCGGTAGTCGATATGCCTGATCTGGATGCGGTCGGGGGGACGTTCAACCCTGCCGATGTCGAGGTTCTTCTGGAAGGAAACGCAGCGGGATCATGAAAGATAATTCGCAATCACTTGACTTTGACAGGGAGCATATCTGGCATCCCTATACCTCCATGCGTGATCCGCTTCCTGTCTATCCTGTAAAAGGGGCTTCAGGGGTGCGCATAGAGCTTGAGGATGGCCGGAGGCTTATTGACGGCATGTCTTCATGGTGGGCGGCGATACACGGTTATAACCATCCGGTATTGAACGAAGCTGTTCGTAAACAGCTTGAGAAGATGAGCCATGTGATGTTCGGAGGGTTCACCCATGAACCTGCTGTACGTCTTGCAGAAAAGCTCGTCGATCTGACTCCCGGGCCTTTGCAGAAAGTGTTTTTCAGTGACTCCGGTTCGGTTTCGGTAGAGGTTGCCATTAAGATGGCTCTGCAATATCACCATGCGGCCGGACGCCCCCAAAAAAATCGTCTCCTGACTGTCCGATCGGGCTATCACGGGGACACCTTTGCCGCTATGTCGATCTGTGACCCTGTGACCGGAATGCATGGGCTTTTCAGCGGGGTTTTACCGCAACAGCTTTTTGCCGAAGCGCCTGCTTGCGGTTTTCATGATGTGTGGAATGACGATTCGATCGGTGATTTCAGACAACAGGTGGAGATGCATCATCGCGAGATCGCCGCTGTGATTCTCGAACCGGTTGTCCAGGGCGCAGGGGGTATGCGCTTCTACTCGCCGGGTTATCTTGTTCGTGTCCGGGAACTGTGTGACCGGTATGACCTGCTTCTGATTTTCGATGAAATCGCAACCGGTTTCGGACGGACAGGAAAAATGTTCGCCCTTGAGCATGCCGACGTCGTCCCTGACATTCTCTGTATAGGAAAGGCACTGACCGGCGGTTACATGACTCTCGCGGCAACGCTGACAAACGGGGATGTTTCAGGGGTTATTTCAAACGCGGAGCCAGGAGTGTTTATGCACGGCCCGACGTTTATGGCCAACCCGCTTGCATGTGCTGTCGCATCGGCAAGCATTGATCTGCTTGCCGAAAGTGACTGGATGAAGTCTGTGCGCGCTATCGAAGCGCAACTCGCTTCAGGGCTTGAACCCTGCAGGAGCGTTCCGGGCATTGCGGATGTTCGCGTACTGGGAGCAATCGGGGTTGCCGAGCTTGAAGAGCCGGTCGATATGGCGGTCATCCAGAAGCGCTTTGTTGAAAAAGGGGTATGGGTGCGACCGTTCGGCAGGCTGGTGTATCTCATGCCCCCGTACATCATTTCAACGGAGGAGCTGCATGTCCTGACCGATGCGGTCTGTGAGGTGATAGCCTCTATACAGCATGATAAGAGAAGCGGATGAAAGGGCCGTGAAGCAGGTCTATACTCTGTTGAAGAGGCGCTGTCTGCCGGTGGACATCTTTTTGAAAATGACCTGTCTCCGGAGACCGGAGACAGGGATCGGGTTTCTACGCAGGCATTACGGAGTCGAGAGAATAACGCCGAGAGCGTCGATGTATACACCGGATCTTCCGAAAAGTCCGTGAATGTGCGAT
>JAPHUN010000115.1 GCA_026193435.1 Chlorobium sp. | reverse complement strand
GGAGCTGAAGAGGTTGCGTTGGTAAGAAAATATTTCGGATTCCCTGAAGAGAGCTCCTTCTTTGTCCCTGAACCGGTAGCTGCCCACATGAGTTCCGTCCGTGAAAAAGGGAGCCGTTCGGAAACATCATGGAATGAACTGTTCAACACATACGGTACAAGCCATCCCGAACTCGCTGAGGAAATGGAAATCATGCTCCGCAACGAGCTTCCTGAAGGATGGGAAACATTACTTCCACAATTCAGCCCTGAAGAAAAACTTGCAACCCGTCAGGCATCTTCCAGGGTGCTGCATGCGCTGGTAGGAAAAATCCCGTTTCTGGTGGGTGGTTCAGCCGACCTCGCACCATCAACCGGTACAGAAGTCAAACATGCCACCGATTTCACCTCTGAAAATTATGGCGGGGCTATTTTTCGATTCGGCGTCAGGGAACATGCCATGGGCGCCATTATCAACGGCATGGCCCTCTCCCGTATTCTCATTCCCTACGGAGCGACCTTCCTTGTTTTCGCGGATTATATGAAACCCGCTCTTCGCCTCGCAGCTATCATGCAGATTCCGTCTATTTTCATATTCACTCATGACAGTATAGCTGTCGGGGAAGACGGCCCGACACATCAGCCGATCGAACAGCTGGCCATGATGCGTTCAATACCGGGCCTGACGGTTATCCGCCCGGCAGATGCGCAGGAGACAAAAGCGGCATGGCAGATCGCCCTGACGCAGAACAAACCTACGGTGCTTGTCTTTTCAAGACAGACACTCCCGGTACTCGACCAGGAGAAATACCCTGTCGAGAAAGGAACGCTCAAAGGTGCCTACATACTTTCCGAATGGAGCTCCCCGTCGACAGATGGCAACAGACCGGTAATACTTATCGCGACAGGCGCTGAAGTTCACCTTGCCCTCGAAGCACAAAGCGCTCTTCTCAACGCGGGCGTTCCAGCCAGAGTTGTTTCCATGCCTTCTCGAGAACTGTTCGAACAGCAGCCCGAGTCTTACCGAAACGAGGTTTTGCCGCCTTCAATACGACGGCGAATCGTCATTGAAGCTGCGTCTCCTTTCGGATGGGACAAGTACGCGACAGATGAAGGAAGCATTCTGGGCATAAACCGTTTCGGAGCGTCCGCCCCGGGAAACACGGTATTGCGTGAATACGGTTTCAGCGCCGCCACTATCGTCGAAGCCGCGAAAAACCTGCAATAGCGCCGTTACTGAAAACCGCTCATGCTGAACACCGGAACTGAAAAGCGGATAGTCCAACAGGCGGCAGCCTGCATCGCCAGCCGTATTTTCAGGGCCATCGAGAAACAGGGGTACTGCGCACTTGTGCTTGCGGGGGGAAACTCCCCCCGCGAACTCTACCGTCTTCTTGCCGGAGGAGTACCTGTTTCAGCCATGCAGGAACAGGGTATGCACTTTCCTGAAACGGCCGTCGTTTCCGCTTCTGGTAGCCCCTCTGTCCGGCTCCCCTGGCAATCGGTTATGCTCTTCTGGGGAGATGAGCGGTGCGTTCCTGAAAACCATGACGAAAGCAATTTCAGCATGGCCTCTGCATCCCTGATAACCCCGGCCGACATCCCGAAACGAAACCTGTTTCCGATGCCGCATGTCACAGGGAACCATGAAACAGCCGCGCGTGACTATGAAAAAACACTGAGACACTTTTTCGCGGATCATGCACACAGCATGCTAAACGATTTTCCTGTCTTTGACATCGTTCTTCTCGGAATGGGCGCCGACGGTCATACCGCTTCGCTGTTTCCGGAAAACAGAGCAGCACTGGAAGAAAAAAAACGATGGGTCATTGCTGTTGACGCAAAACAGGGCTCTCCACCGGGTTTTCGCCTCAGCCTGACACTGCCGGTGATCAATAACGCCCGCTCGGTACTGTTTTTCGTTACCGGCAAAGGCAAAGAATCGATGGTTCACGATATAACATCAGGGAAAAGACCCGACCTTCCCGCGGCAATGGTCAAGCCGGAAGACGGAGAACTGATCTGGTTTTACGGAAAGGGGTGACTATACTGCAAACTGATTGTGCTTGTCACTGCCTCAGTTCCGGTCCCCGGGAATGCACCGGATAGATTTCAGGCACGTCGTCTTTCAGGGCGTCCCGTAGAGCGTCAATAACTTTCCAGCTGGTCTCTACTGTATCCTGACGGATAAAATTCATCTGATCTCCTGCCATCGCGTCAAGCAGAAGACGCTGATAGGGCGTCATCTGTTCATTCGCGAAAGAAATCCTGTAGTCAAACTTCATATACACCGGATCGGTTATCAGTTCTTTTCCTGGTCTTTTTGACCCGAAACGAATAGCGATCGTTTCTTCCGGCTGAATCTGTATGATAATCTGGTTTGCCGTGTAGCTGCAGCTATCGGGTGGCCCGAAAAAGTTCTGGGGAGGGCACTTGAAGGTAAGGACAATTTCCGTAACACGTTCAGCAAGATTTTTGCCCGCTTTCATAGAAAAAGGAACGCCTTTCCAGCGCCAGTTGTCAACAAACCAGCGTATGGCCGCATAGGTCTCAACGGTAGAGTCGGGAGCCACATCCACCTCATCGCGGTACCCGGCGTACTGCCCGAGAAGAACGAATTGCCTGACATTGTCCTTCGTCAATGGCCGGAGTGACCGGAATACCTTCTCTTTCTCATCACGCACCGCTTCCGCACTCAGGTCGACGGGCGGCTCCATTGCAATCGCAGCGAGAAGCTGGAGACCGTGATTCTGGATAATATCACGAAGCACACCGGATTTCTCGTAGTAGGCCCCTCTGGTTCTGACACCGAAATCCTCAGCAATGGTAATACTCACATTATCGATATACTGCCTGTTCCACAACGGCTCAAACATGCCGTTGGAAAACCGGAACACAAGGATGTTCTGAACAGGTTCTTTTCCGAGATAATGATCGATACGATAGATCTGCTCTTCATGAAATACTCTCCCGACGACCGCGTTCAGACTCCTGGCACTCTCGAGGTCAAAGCCAAAGGGTTTTTCAACGACGATTTTTCGCCATCCGTTACAGGAGGCGTTCCTGCCGCCCAGGCCCGCTTTTTCAAGGTTGTCTATAACTACTGGTGCGAGTACAGGAGGTATAGAAAGATAAAACAACAGGTTACTGCACAGCGCGGTGCGGTGGGAATTGTTGTGAATTTCTTTTTCCAGTGCAACATAGCCTTCAGGTTCGGTAAAGTCGGCCGGAATATAGTAGAGGCCGGCGCAAAACGCTTCCAGTTCCGGCTCCGTCACACGCTCTCCACCGTCGAATGAGTGCTCTTCGATACATTTCCTTGCATATGACCTGAACCCCTCATGGTCCAGTTCTGACCGTGCGACCCCTATAATCCTGTATTTTTCCGGAAGCTGCTTCCAACGGGCAAGCTGGTAGAGTGATGGAAGAAGTTTTCTGCTCGCAAGATCACTTTCCGCACCAAACAGAACGAACGTAAAATCATCCAGTTCCTGATCGATCATTTCTTCTGTAACCTGGATTTTTGAGTATACCCGTGGCCGCCGAATTCGTCGCGCAGGGCGGCGACAACCTTGTCCGAAAAATTATCCTGCGATCGTGAACGGTAACGCCTGAAAAGAGCTCCTGCAATAACCGGGATGGAAACGCCCTCGTCAAGGGCAGTCTCAACTGTCCATTTGCCTTCTCCGGAATCGGCAATTATCCCTGACAGATACTCCAGTTGTCCGTCACGCTCAAATGCCCTTGCCACAAGATCCATAAGCCACCCTCGTATTACCGAACCGTTAGCCCAAACTCTTGCAACCTCATGGTGGTCGAACGAATACGCACTGTTTTCAAGGATATCGAATCCTTCTCCTATCGCCTGCATCATACCGTATTCAACGCCATTGTGAACCATTTTCGTAAAATGACCCGCACCGCCCCCCCCCATATAGCCATAACCTCCGGAAACACAAAGATCCTTGAAAAGAGGCTCAAGGGATGCATAAACCTCAGGATTTCCCCCAATCATCATGCATGCCCCGTTTCTCGCTCCTTCCAGACCGCCGCTTGTTCCGACGTCCATGAAATGTATCCCCTTTTCAGCAAGAGCCTCTCCTCTTCTCACGCTATCATGAAAATTTGAATTTCCTCCGTCTATCACAATATCACCCGGTTCAAGAGAACTGACAAGACTGTCCAGGGTTGCGTCAACAGGAGCTCCCGATGGAACCATAAGCCAGATGATCCTTGGGTGACCGAGCCCGGCAGCCAACTCCCCGGGAGAATCTGAAGGCATTGCCCCCCTGCCGGCCAGTCTGTCAACCTGCTCTCTGGAAAGATCGTATACAACAACATCATGTTCATGGTCAAGAAGATTTTCGACCATGTTCGCCCCCATTTTTCCGAGACCGATAAATCCAAGTTTCATATCTCCTCTGCTATTCGGTTTCCATTTTCTGAATCCATCCTGCATTTGCCATGCAGCCCTTCAACGCGAAAAACTCCTCTTCGATATCCGGCAGCAATTGACCCGCCTGTGACAGATCTCCCTCTCTGGTCAACTTCTCTATCTGCTGCGCGACTTTTGATAATTTCCAGCCGCCGACCAGCAGTGCCGCACCTTTTATGGCATGAGCCGTCAGAAAACTCTCTTCGCCGGCACGCTCACTGATCGCTTTTATTAAACGAGTAATCTGTTGAGGTGTATCTTCAAGAAAATTTTCTATAATCACTCTCGCTACATCTCTGTCATGCTGTAGTCTGCCCAGCATCTCCGTTTCCTGAAAAATCGAGCTATCCATACTCATACTTTCCACTCGTTTGGGGTTACTTTCTTTATCATCAGAAACAGACGACGACGACTTTTCCCCGGAATATTTCTCCAGCATCGCCGTAAAATCGGACATTCTCACCGGTTTTGGCATATAATCATCCATTCCAGCCTGAATACATCTCTCTCGATCTCCTGTCATGGCATTGGCGGTAATAGCGACAATCGGTACTTCCGGATTCATAACATTACCCTGCCCCCGCCTTATGCATCTCGTCGCCTCGTATCCATCCATCTCGGGCATCTGGCAATCCATCAGTACGAGATCATAGTGACCCTCTGCCAGAGCTACAAGCGCTTCAGCCCCGTTCTGAACAACATCGGCCTGATATCCCTCTTTCTGAAGCATGGACAGCAGCACAAGTTGATTGACCTCACTGTCTTCTACAAGCAGTATTCTGAAATGCCGCCTCTCTTTTTCCGGAACACTGTGGACAGGTATTTTGTTCTTCTCCAGCAGTTCAGGTGCCGATCCTCTTCTTTTCAGAAGGTCAGCCACACATGCATAGAGCTCCTTGCCCCTTATCGGTTTTTCCAGACATGCATCCGGCTTCCCCGGGGAATCCTGCTGAAAATCAGCGCCGAACCCGGCAGAGGTGAGACCGATAACAATGACGTTTTCAAGCAAGCCGCCGGCCCTGAATTCATCAAAAACCTCATCACGCTGCCCATCCGGTAAGGCGATAAGAACAATATCCGGGAGCAGACCGCTCTCTGCCGCCTTCTGTAATTTCTTTACCCCTGTATCCCAGTCAGAGGCTTCCTCAAAACAGCTGTTCCATAGCGAAAAAAATATTTTTATCAGCGTTCTCGATGCCTGACAGGGTTCGATGAGAAGAACGTTTAACCCTGTCAGCGGGATTGCGATATCGGCATAGATT
>JAPHUN010000285.1 GCA_026193435.1 Chlorobium sp. | reverse complement strand
CTCCGGTTTGAGTGAGGATGCGCCGATTAGTGCTTCGTATACTTTAGCAGGGCGAAGGTTTGCAAACAGGCCGAGTTCCTTCCGGATCTTAAGAAGTGCCGCTTCCGGCTTTTTTTCGTGGGGAAGGTTTTCCCATTTCGGACCTCCAACAGCACCGAGCAGAACTGCGTCACAGTTTTTGCACGCATCGAGAGTTTCATCGGTAAGCATCTCTCCGTGTTCATCGTACGATGCACCACCGAAGAGATGTTCCTCGATCGATATGTCCAGGTCATGCTTTTCAGCTAACACGTCCAGGACCTGAACGGCACTGGCAACGACTTCCGGTCCGATGCCGTCGCCGGGTATGGATACTATCTTCAACATTCGTTCTTGTTTATTTTTTCAGAAGCCAGCTCATCATGTCACGGAGTTTTGCCCCGACCTTTTCGATCGGATGATCGGCATTGGACTCGCGCAGTTTTTTCATGTTCGGGTAGCCTGCGTTGCATTCGTCGATAAATTCTTTGGCAAAGCGTCCGTCCTGTACCTCTTCAAGTATTTTTTTCATTTCAGCTTTCACATCGGAGGTTATCACTCTCGGACCGCGTGTCATGCCGCCGTATTCCGCGGTGTCGCTGACGGAATAGTTCATGCGGGAAAGCCCGCCTTCATAGTAGAGATCAACAATGAGTTTCAGCTCATGCATGCACTCGAAGTAGGCAAGTTCTTCCGGGTAACCGGCCTCGACAAGGGTTTCAAAACCTGCCTTGATGAGCTCAGCCGAGCCGCCGCAGAGAACAGCCTGTTCTCCGAAAAGATCGGTTTCCGTCTCGTTCTTGAACGTGGTTTCTATAACGCCCGCTTTCGTTCCGCCGAGGCCTTTTGCCCATGCCAGAGCCTGCTGTCTGGCTTCGCCGGTATAGTCCTGATGTACGGCGATCAGGCAGGGGACGCCGTTGCCCTGGGTATAGGTGCGTCGTACGAGGTGGCCGGGGCTTTTCGGCGCAATCATGATGACGTTGACCGTCCCGGGAGGAACAATCTGGTTGTAATGAATATTGAAACCATGAGCGAACGCAAGCGTGTTTCCTTCTTTCAGGTTCGGTTTAATTTCACTCTCATAGATGCTTTTCTGGTACTGGTCAGGGAGAAGAACCATAACGATGTCAGCCCACGCTACCGCGTCGGCTATCGTGTTGACTTCAAGACCGTTCTCTCGCGCCTTGGCACAGGAAGAGCTGTCAGGTCTCAGTCCGACACAGACATTCAGACCGCTCTCTTTCAGGTTCAGAGCGTGAGCGTGCCCCTGGCTGCCGTAGCCGAGAACGGCAATGTTTTTTCCCTGCAGGTATTTCAGATCCGCGTCCTGCTCATAGTATGCGTTCATATTGACAGTATTTTATTATGGATGTTATAAAAATGTACAATAGCTCAGCTCTCGCCACGGGTCATTGCTACCGTGCCGGAGCGGGCGATTTCCTTGATGCCGAGAGGCCTGAACATCTCAATGGTTGTATTGATCTTGTCAGGTGATCCAACGACCTCAATAGTAATGGATTTTTGTTTTATATCCACGACTTTTGCCTTAAAAACATCGATCAGATTGAAAATCTCCTGCTGCGACTGTTTTCCCCGATTCAGGGTCATCAGAAGCACCTCCCGTGATATATGCGGCTTGTTGGTTACATCGACCACTTTGAGGGTGTCTATAAGCCGGTTGAGCTGCTTGAGTATCTGACTGATGATGCTGTCGTCTCCTCTGGTGACGATAGTCATACGGGATATTTCGTTGTCTTCGGTTTCACCGATGGATATGCTTTCAAGGTTGAATCCCCGCGCGCTGAACATGGCGGCAACCCTGTTGAGCGTACCGAATTTATTTTCAACCAGTACTGATATGATATGTTTCATAGCTGCAGTTAGACCATTGTTTTAGGGTTCAGCCTTTCAAAAAGCATGTCTGAAATGGAGGCTCCGGCGGGCACCATTGGGAAAACCATGTCTTTTTTAATGACCTTGAACTCGACGAGGACCGGGCCTTCATTGTAGGCAAGCGCTTCTTTGACGGCTTTTTCGGCTTCAGCGGGATTGCCTGCGCTGAGCGCTTTGACGCCGAAAGCCTCCGCAACACGGACAAAGTCAGGGTTGCTCTGCTGCAGGTCCGTAAAAGAGTATTTTTCCTGATGGAAGAGCTCCTGCCACTGGCGTACCATGCCGAGGAAGTTGTTGTTGATCAGGAATATCTTGATCGGAAGCTTATAGGAAACCGCAGTGACAAGCTCCTGGATATTCATCATGAACCCTCCGTCACCACAGAACAGCACGACCGGTCTGTCGTGAATTCCGAACGCGGCTCCGATGGCTGCCGGAAGACCGTAACCCATGGTGCCGAGTCCGCCGCTGGTTATGATTGAACGCGGGTTGATGAATTTGTAATGCTGGGCAGTCCACATCTGGTGCTGGCCGACATCGGTAGTCACTACCGCGTTTCCTCGGGTCTGCCTGGAAACCTCGTCAATGACAAATTCGGTTTTTAACGTATCCTTCTCGTTTGTAAAGGTCAACGGGCATTCTTTCTGCCATTGAGCAATCTTGTCAAGCCACGCTTGACGGTTTTCCCTCGTTTTCGGGAGGGCTTTGAGGACTCCTTCAAGGAAACATCTTGAATCACCTACAACCGGCAGGTCGACCTTTACGTTTTTATCGATGTTTGTGGGGTCGATATCATTATGGATTTTGTACGCATGGGTCGCAAATGTATCTATCTTGCCGGTCACCCTGTCGTCAAACCTCGCGCCGACCGTGATGAGCAGGTCACAGGTATTGATCGCCTGGTTTGCCCAGAACGTACCGTGCATACCGAGCATTCCCATGCTCAAGGGGTGGTCTCCGGGAAACGCACCGAGGCCCTGAAGGGTCATGGTGACCGGGATATCCTGTTCGATTGCAAGCTTTCTGAGCGCATCCGAAGCCTCGGATGCTATGACGCCTCCTCCGACATAGAGCAGCGGCTGTTTGGCTCTTGCGATCATTGCGGCAGCTTTCCTGATCTGGTTTTCATGCCCCTTGATTGTCGGTTTGAAGCCGCGTATGTCTATTTTTTCCGGCCAGTTGAACGTACATTCGGAACTGAGGATATCTTTCGGGAGGTCAACCAGAACCGGGCCAGGCCTTCCCTGCGTTGCCAGGAAAAACGCTTTTCTGATCGTTATGGCCATGTCCTTGACATCCTTGACCAGAAAATTATGTTTCGTTATCGGACGGGTAATGCCGACAATATCAGCTTCCTGAAATGCGTCGTTCCCGATCAGTGTGCTGGGTACCTGACCGGTAAAGACGACCATGGGAGATGAATCCATATACGCGTTGGATATCCCGGTGACCGTATTGGTCGCGCCGGGACCGGATGTGACAAGTACTACTCCGGGTTTGCCGGTGGCACGTGCGTACCCTTCGGCCATGTGGGTGGCTCCCTGTTCGTGCCGGACAAGGATATGTTTGATATCCTTGACGTCATAAAGCGTTTCATAGACCTTCAGGAGGGCTCCGCCCGGATAGCCGAAAATGTATTCGACATTTTCCCGGCGTAGGCATTCGAAGAGTATTTCAGAGCCGTTCATTATTTGGCCGGATGTATGCATGAGTTATCGTTGTTTATTGTTTTTTACAGACCGGGTTTTGCAATATCGCGCCGGTACTGGCCGAAGTAACCATTTGTGCGTATCTCGACAGGTAGCCAGTAGTGATTTTCGGAACGAATTGCGGTACGTGCGCAAGCCTTTCTTTAATGGCGGCATCGGAGAGATCGACCGACATGGTTCTGTTCGGGATATCGATGGTGATCATATCTCCGTTCCGGACAGCCGCTATCGGTCCTCTTTCGGCAGCTTCAGGAGATACATGACCGACACATGCACCCCTCGACCCTCCGGAGAAACGGCCGTCGGTCAGAAGCGCGACAGAATCTCCGAGGCCCCGGCCCATGATCGCGCTGGTAGGGGAGAGCATTTCGGGCATTCCGGGGCCACCCTTTGGTCCTTCATACCGGATGACCACGACGTCACCGGCAATGACATCTCCCTCCATGATGCCTGTCAGGGCGTCATCCTGGCACTCATAGACCTTGGCGGGGCCGGTATGGTTCATCATGGATTCACTGACGGCACCGGTTTTTACCACAGCTCCTTCGGGAGCAAGATTGCCGTAAAGAACCGCGAGGCCGCCGGTTGGCGCGTAAGGTGACTCGACGGTGCGGATGACAGAACTGTCAGTAATAACGGCGTGCTCGATATTTTCCCCAAGGGTTTTTCCTGTGACGGTAGGCCTTGTCAGGTCGAGCAGACCGTCGATTCTGGAAAGTTCCTTCAAGATCGCTGAAACACCTCCGGCCCGGTCGACATCCTCAATATGAACATTCTTCGTGGCAGGACTGACCTTGCAGATATAGGGCGTTTTTGCGGAAAGATCATTGAGTTCGGAAAAATCGAACATTACCTCGCCTTCATTGGCAATAGCCAGTGTGTGGAGGATGGTGTTTGTGCTGCCGCCCATCGCGAAGTCGAGAGCAAAGGCGTTGAGTAATGACTCCCGTGAGAGAATATCCCGTGGTTTAGTATCCTTTTCAACCAGATCGATGATGCGCCGGGAAGCCTCTCTGACCAGGTCCAGTCGTCTGGGGTCTACGGCAGGTATTGTTCCGTTTCCTGGAAGGGCGAAACCGAGCGCCTCACAAAGGCAGTTCATGGAGTTTGCCGTAAACATCCCGGAGCAGGAACCGTACGTGGGGCAGGCATGGTCTTCTATGACGCCAAGTTCCTCATCACTTATCGCTCCTGTACTGTGACGGCCGACAGCTTCAAAAACCGAAATGAGGTCAACCGTTTCTCCGGAAGGGGTGCAGCCTTTTTTCATCGGTCCACCGGAAACAAAAATAACCGGAATGTTCATGCGGACGGCGGCCATCATCATTCCCGGCGTTATTTTATCGCAATTGGGAATACAGACAAGGCCGTCAAGGCGGTGCGCCTGTGCTACGGTCTCGACACTGTCAGCGATCAGCTCTCTGCTTGCCAGGGAGTAACGCATGCCAAGATGCCCCATCGCGATACCGTCACACACTCCTATGGTATTGAATTCAAAGGGAACGCCTCCGGCTTTTCTGATTTCATCCTTGGCGATCTGTCCCAGTTTCTGAAGATGGGCATGACCGGGTATGAGCTCTATAAACGAGTTGCAGATGCCGATAAACGGTTTGTTGAAGTCTTCGTTTGACGATAGAGTGCCCGTAGCCTTCAGAAGGCTTCTGTGGGGGGCTTTTTCAAAGCCTTTTTTTATGGTATCGGATCTCATGAGCTGTTTTTTTACATGATTGAATGAACAATGCATCCCTTGGCTGAGCCGTTCCCAGAGCCAATGAAATTGATTGTTTTTATCAAGAAGGTAGAAATTGGACTTGGGACCGGGTAGCCGTTCAGGGCAGTAGAATACCCACTTGTACTGTAATCACAGGCACAAGCTTTCCGATCCTGTAAATGGAGGAATCAGCTGTTTTGCAGCAGAAAGATGTATTGATACCAAGCGGTGCGTCAGGTAACGTTCCGGCTTGAGCAAAGCTTTTGCTACTATGTTTGTAACATGCAGGCATGCAGGTAATAACTGTTCAGCTGTAAAGCTGTAATGAATGACAACTATAATGTTTTCATAATATAATAATATGCTGTTTTTTTAGCAAATTCTGTTGTTGTAATTTCAGGAAAAGTTTCTTTCGGATACCGACAGGGTAAAAAAACAGTCCGTACGGGTGAAGATTATGTTGATGGTGCTATAAGATGTTTCATTATTGTTACATGATTCTCTGCTGAAGGTTTTGTTATAGAGTTTTTTATTGCGTAATTTATACTTTGATGAGTTGCATCTTCTGT
>JAPHUN010000134.1 GCA_026193435.1 Chlorobium sp. | reverse complement strand
GTCGAGCTCTCCTCACGCACGGACACCGAGATCAACCTTCCATTTATCACAGCGACTCAGGAAGGACCTAAACACCTTGTCGTCAATCTGACAAGATCAAAATTTGAAGCCTTATGCAGCGATTTGTTCGACAGTCTCATCGCGCCTTGTAAAAGAGCCATTAAAAACTCAAAGCTGAAAACCAGCGAGATTAATGAAGTCGTTCTTGTGGGTGGCTCTACCAGAATCCCGAAAGTTCAGACACTTGTGGAAGAACTATTCGGAAGAGAACCGAACAGAAGTGTCAACCCGGATGAAGTTGTAGCTGTCGGCGCTGCTATACAGGGCGGCGTACTGAGCGGTGATGTCAGTGATGTACTGCTTCTCGATGTAACCCCTCTCTCTCTCGGGATTGAAACCCTTGGCGGAGTGATGACAAAACTGATCGAAGCAAACACCACCATCCCGAGCAAAAAACAGGAGGTTTTCTCCACTGCAGCCGACAATCAGACATCGGTTGAAGTTCATGTTCTTCAGGGAGAAAGACCGATGGCTTCCGACAATAAAACACTGGGGCGTTTCCACCTTGGTGACATCCCGCCGGCGCCTCGTGGAGTACCGCAAATAGAGGTGGCATTTGACATCGACTCAAACGGCATTCTTCATGTATCAGCAAAGGACAAGGCCACAGGCAAAGAACAGAGTATCCGCATCGAGGCCAGCGGCAAACTCAACGATGCTGAAATCGAAAAGATGAAAGAAGATGCAAAAACGCATGCGGCTGAAGACGAAAAGCGCAAAGAAGCTATCGATCTGAAAAACAGTGCAGACGCTCTTATTTTCAGTACAGAAAAACAGCTTGGCGAACTGGGAGACAAAGTTCCTGCCGACAAGAAAACCCAGCTCGAAGCCGCGCTTGAAAAGCTGAAGGAAGCACATAAGTCAGAAAACGCCGAAACCATCAAACCGGCAATGGATGAACTCAATACAATCTGGAATGATGTTGCATCCACGATGTACCAGGACCCGTCCGGTGACACCCCTGCTTCAGAACCGGAAACAGGTGCATCGGAAGAAAGCAAAGGCGGAGACAAGACGCAAGGTGACGGTGAAGTAGATGCTGAATATGAAGTGATCGACGGTAACGATAAAGACAAATAATATCGGTGCTTCGCCACTACCAATAAAAAAGGGATTCAACATGAATCCCTTTTTTATTTACCTCTCTTTTACTAACTTGATTGATAGGTTTACCATCCATGCTGGTGTTTTAATTTTTTGCAATGTAAACACGTATACGATGCAATCAGCTGTCTGGTCAGGCAACGCCCTGCATAAAGGGCTGAAATATTTTATCACCTCTGCGAAAAGAGATCGTTTCGGAGCTTTGCAGATCACGATATCTCCCGCTTCAGGAAGGAGAAAACTCTCTCCCACCAAAGAAATTATCGAGCAGTTGAAAGAGGGAAAAATCCAGTTGTTCGTTCTCACCACGCAACCGGATATAGCTGTGGACCTTCCTCAGAAAGTCCTTGACAACGAAAACCGCTATGTCATTGATTTTGACAATCGCGGAATCAAATGGACGATGCGTGATATTCCGGTCTTCTATGACAACCTTCGCGGTCAGCTTTGCGTAGAGGTCGATAAAGTAACCTACACGCTCGACCAGTTCTTCAAGTAAATCTCCGACTTATTCCGGGGCTTTCCAGGCCCCGGACATCTTGACATACCCGCACAGGTCCGGGCAATTTTCCCGACAGTATTCTAACAAGAGATCATTAGGCGCTCCAATAAAAAAACCCGGGCTGAATGACCCGGGCCTTTAATGCACCACGCTTGCTTGTCAGAAACCTCGCTATTGCATTTTGCTGTTGACAATCCGTGCTTCATTGGATTCCGGATAGAGCTGTACAAGCTCCCTGTAACGAACCTTGGCATTTGTCGTATCGCCGATATTTTCAAATGATAGCCCTTGCTTGAAGTATGCGGCAGGCCGTTTATCTCCTTTGGGATACTTCTCGATCACGAGCTGGTACTCCAGAATAGCCTTCTCAAACCATTTCTCATTGAAATAGGTTTCAGCGATATAGTACTGCGCGTCATCGGCAAGCGCTGAAGATGGATAGGTATCCAGAAGCAGTCCGAACTCCTTGCGTGCAGACGGATACTTATATCCCTCAAAGAAAGTCTTTCCTGCGTTGTAGAGTCCCTGATCATCGATTGCCGGGGATGAAGGAACAACTTCGGCACTCGCTGACCCGGGAGCAACTCCTGCAGTGTCAGCTGCCTCTGGCGCCACCTCATCCGGCAGAGTGACCTTCTCAATAGCTGAACCCTCGGAGGGCAGAAACGCTGATGGAGAAGTCGAGCCCTGTTGGCCGAGGACATTCTTCTGCTCAGGTACATTCAACTTGTAACGCAGCTCTTCGATAGTCCCCTGTAATTGAGCAACTTCATCACGAAGTTTTTGAACTTCAGAAGAGACTTCAGCCTGATTACCACCGGATTTTTGTGACTGTGTTTTCAGTTCCTTCACATCGTCCTGCAGCATATACAGATCGGTCTTTGACGCACACCCCGCTGAAGTAACAAGAAGTATGCCGCATAAAACAGAGGTAACAGTTTTGTTCATCGTAATCATTGCCGTTATCATCAAGACAGGTGTTCGCCTGTTTACAGACTGATACTTGTCACTATTAATAAATGAGAGATTATTTTACCACAAAATGCGCACGGCGGTTCTTTGACCATGCTGCCTCAGTATGACCGGAATCAAAAGGCCGTTCTTCGCCGAAACTCACAGTCTCAAGCCTTGAAGCGGCAACACCGGCTCTTACAAGAAAACTTTTCGTCGTTTCCGCACGCTTTTCCCCAAGCGCCATATTGTACTCAGAGGTCCCACGCTCATCGCAATGTCCTTCAATCATCGCTGAAATAGTCCGGTTCTGATTCAGCCATTCCGCATTGTTTTTTAACTGGCTCACCGCTGCAGGCTCGAGTTCCGCACTGTCATACTGAAAAAAAACATCATTAACCATCCTTCGAGCTTCTTCAAGCAGGGCTGACGCCGAATCTGAACCTGAACTATCGTACTGTTCAGAACCGGAATCCGTATCAAGAGCAGTTTCGCTTGATTTTGACCCGCAACCACTTACCGCAAAAGCAACGATAACCCAGCATAGTAGCATTAGCTTTCTCATGATT
>JAPHUN010000013.1 GCA_026193435.1 Chlorobium sp. | reverse complement strand
TGGAACGACCACTCCGGTTTTATTCAGATAGTTCAGCAGCCCCCTGATATATATCGGGTCCTGGATGACAAAGGGGAGGGAGCCGAACACGGCGTTGAAGCCTTCGGCCCGTATGGATGGTGATGGATCGAAGTTTTCATCCCAGAATGCGAAATGAGGGTCATGCTTTCGCGCATTCTCTACTATGGAGGTTTTCAGAGAGGACGGAAGAGCGTGGCCCATGTCAATCATCGCGCCATTGATGGCATAGTGCTTCTGGAAGTAGGGGATAATGCCCGCGATGGTGTTCCACAGCTCCATGTTGCTATGTTCCGGGCGGTCGAGAGCTGTGTCGTACATACGTATCGTATTGTATGCGATATAGTTGAACGATTCGTGCCGGTGCAGCTTCAGATAGGCGACATCCGTCCATGGTGGTTGATTGTCGTCAGGGGGCCAGTCTGAGAAAGCGCTTGCGACAACGCATGTTGAGCCGTCAGGGGCTTTGCCTCTGACTTCCCGGTCGGAAATGATGACCTGCCGGGGAGCAGTGGTGAACTGTTCTCTGAAATTCGCTGACGGTTCAGGCAGATCTGACAGGTCGTGCTTATCGACATTCTCGTAGATTGTATTGAGCGTTTCCTGATCAAAAAGCGGCGGAGCGTATGAGGCGGGAACCGACCCTTCCGGAGAGGACCGCAGCCAGTAGTACCAGTCCGGATGTTTTTCAACCCAGTCGCTGTCAACCGATGATGTTCTGAAAACAAATTCAAAAACCACCTTCATTCCCATGAGATGCGCGGCTTCCATAAACGCCTTTAATTCCGTGTCCGGAGAGAGGCCGAGCGCCGGTTCAGCCAGAAGAGGGTCAATCTCATAAGGGTTTTTTACGGCGTAAGGGGAGCCGAGGTTCCCTTTCCTGTTTACTTTTCCGGGTAGTGTTACCGGCAGCAGATAGATGGTATTGATGCCGAGACGCGCGAGGTAAGGCAGCAGGGCGATTGATTTGAGAAACGTTCCGGTTTCACGAAACCCGCAGACGAGAGGAGCGGTTGATACGGCTCCGTCACCGTTGTGATCAAATGCGGTGGTGAGACGCACAAACAGGTTATAGACAACGCTTTTCCGGGTCCATTCTTCAGCTGAAACGCTTTTCCCGGATGGCGGCTCAGGCTTTGTGGAGAGCAGCTGCTCAATACTTTCTTTATAGTATTTTACGGGATCGACTTCTCGAATTCCGATACTCTTCTCCTGCCAGATTTTCGGAATGAAGTAAGACGAACAGGGAGCGCTTGTCTTCATCCTGTCAAGCGCGTTGTGTAGAATTTCGAGGTGGTGTAAACTCAAGTAAGGATTTCTGTCGTTGTGCGAAACACTCTTTTTAGGTACCAGTAACGTAACATAATGTACATAAAGCTAAATTAGTCCCCAATGAGGAATATTTCTATGACCATAGAGTATGACGGTACCGATTTTTCAGGCTGGCAGAAGCAGTCTGAGGGGGTGATGACTGTCCAGGGTGTTCTTGAAACGACATTGAGCAGGATTGTTCAGGAACAGGTTCTGATGATTGCCGCGGGCAGAACGGATCGGGGGGTTCATGCAAGAGGGCAGGTCGCGAATTTCAGGACGGCATCTTCCTTGTCAACCGGCAGATTGCTTCATTCGCTCAACGCTCTCCTGCCTTCAACGGTGTGTATCAGGGATATGCAGGAAGTTCCTGATTCATTTCATGCTCGTTACAGCGCGCTTGTCAGGGAGTATCGTTACTTTTTTCTCGAAAAACCGTCAGCGTTAGGCAAGAGATATGCCGGTGTTTATGGGGGAAGGCTTGATGTGGATACACTGAATCGTTGCGCCGGAGAGCTTGTCGGCAGGCATGATTTTTCAGCGTATGCAAAGGAGGACGCGCAGAATGGAAGCACTTTCTGTACTGTCTTTGGCGCGTCCTGGGGGCGTCAGGACGAGAAGGTCGTTTTCAGGATCGCAGCCAACAGGTTTCTCAGGACCATGGTTCGTTTTCTGGTTTCGGCTCAGCTCGAAGCCGGTCCGGGTGAACTTACTGCAAACCTCAGGAGAGGAAACGCTCTGAAAAACATTGTCCCGGCAGATCCTGCCGGTCTTTTTTTGTGGAAGGTGCTCTATTAGAAAGGACGTCGGGGAAAGTCGAGGTATCTCCGGTTGTTTTACAGGGAATGGATATGTATGTTTTTCATGTTACAGGTGTGTAGAAGCTGATTTTTGTCAATTTCCCAAATGAGACGCTGCTTGTGAGAGTTTCGCATGTTTATAGAGTTCCTTTGCTCCTGTTTGTTTTGTTGACGGCGGTATATTCCAGTGGATTTGCTGCACGCGATGACAGAGAGCCGGACGATACGAAGGTAGCTGAAATACTTGACCGTCTCGTGACATCGGAATATTTCAGCGACAGCCATTTCAAGGAGTGGAAAGATGGCGGGGTCAATGGTTATCCTCCGCTATTTATTCCCCAGTTCGACGATCAAACCTATTCGCAGCGAATAGCACAGCTGAACAGCAGGACACAGCTCAAACTGGTCTATAACAGCCATGTTAAAAGCTTTATCAGGCTGTATTCGGTGGATAAGCGGAGGCTCACCGCGAAGATTCTGGGCCTTACAGCGTTGTATTTTCCCCTGTTCGAGGAGAAACTGCGGCAGTACCGTATTCCTCTTGAGCTGAAATACCTTGCAATTGTCGAATCCGCTCTCAACCCTTCCGCCGTATCAAGCGCCAATGCGAAAGGTCTCTGGCAGTTCATTTACGGAACCGGCAAGATGTACGGGCTCGAGTCCTCTCCATTTGTCGAGGATCGTTTTGATCCGGAACAAGCAACCGTCGCCGCATGCCGGCACATGAGGGACCTTTATAATATATATGGTGACTGGTTTCTGGTGCTTGCCGCCTATAACTCAGGAGCTGGTAATGTCAACAAGGCTATTCGCCGTTCGGGCGGGGCAAGGGACTACTGGAAGATCTGGTCCAACCTTCCTTCTGAAACCAGAGGGTACGTGCCGGCATTTATTGCGGTTACCTATATCATGAACTACTATCAAGAGCATAATATCCGGCCCCTGGAGCCTGTTTATTCTTATCGCGATATCGGTTCAGTGAAAGTTTCGGACGTGATCGCGTTTGATCAGGTCAGTGAAATGATCGGGATTTCCGTTGAGGATCTTCAGTTTCTCAATCCTCAGTTCAAGCTGAACCTTGTGCCTGCGGATGCCCGGAATACCTACTATCTGAGGCTGCCCAAAAAATATCTCGACAAGTTCGCGAGGAATGAAAAAAAAATCTATGCCAAAAAGAGCAGGCAGGGGCTTGACGGCGTGGCTCTCCTGGAAAGAGTTCGGGAAACAAAGAAAGAACCCGAAGCAGGAAAACAGAATACCCATGTCGTCAGGCGTGGCGAGACCCTCGCCTCCATAGCACGTTCCTACCGCTGTTATGTCAGCCAGCTTATTCAATGGAATTCTCTGAAGGACTTCAGGATCTATCCCGGCCAGAAACTCAGGGTTTTCGGCGCACCGGCGTCTCCTGCCCGCAGCGCAACAAAAGCTGCTCCGCCGGCGTATCATAAGGTGAGCCGGGGAGAAAGTCTTGGGTTGATCGCTAAAAAATACGGCGTCACGACAAGCAATCTGGCTTCATGGAACAGCCTTGGCAGAAAGCGTACGATCTATCCGGGTCAGAAGCTCAAGGTCTACGGTGTATCATCTTCCTCCTCCTCCTCACCATCATCGGTTCACTCTGCAAAGGTGACAAATCACGAGGTTAAGCGTGGTGAAAGTCTTGGATTTATCTCGAACAAGTACGGTATCAGTGTCAGTAATCTGGTTTCATGGAACAATCTCGGCAGCAAGCGCACTATCTATCCGGGACAGCGTCTCAGGCTGTATCCTTCGACGAAAATTCACAAGGTTCGTCGCGGAGAAAGCCTTGGGCGGATCGCTAAAAAATACGGCGTCACGATCGGCAAGCTGGCTTCATGGAACAACCTCGGCAGCAAGCGCACGATCTATCCCGGCCAGAAGCTGAAAATCCTGACAAACTGACCCTTGACAGGTTCGGGTATCTCTGAAAACAGGCTGTTCCCGGTGAAAAAAAGGTTTTTCTCCTAATTGCGGGATCCATGGATTCTGTTTGTATGGAAAAAGGATAATTTTATTATCTTTAGCCTTCAATTAAACGGTGTGCTGGAAAGAGAACTTCACGTCAGCCCGGTTTGTGCTTGCGATACGGCTTTTCAATTTCCAATAAATGAGAACCAATATTACGTATGCGAAATATTATTTTTACAGGTAAGGGAGGCGTTGGTAAAACCTCTGTTGCCGCTGCAACGGCATTGAAAGCCGCTGAAATGGGCTACAAGACGTTGATTATGTCAACTGATCCGGCTCACAGTCTTGGTGATTCACTGGACATAACTCTTGGGCCTTCACCGGTCAAGGTTGCTGATAATCTCTGGGGACAGGAGGTCAGTGTGTTTGGCGACCTCAACCTGAACTGGGATGTTGTTCGTGAGCACTTTGCTCAGTTGATGGAGTCGAGAGGTGTAGAAGGTATCTATGCTGAAGAGATGGGTGTTCTGCCCGGTATGGAAGAACTGTTTTCACTCTCCTATATCAAGAGGTACAACGAAGAACAGAAAGACTATGATCTTCTTGTCGTTGACTGTGCTCCTACAGGTGAAACGCTGCGACTCCTCTCTCTTCCTGAAACATTCGGATGGTTCATCAAGCTGATCAGGAATGTTGAGAAATATATGGTCAAGCCGGTTATCAGACCGCTTTCCAAAAAGGTGAAAAAGATGGACGCGATGGTCGCTCCTCAGGAGGTCTACGATAAAGTCGACAACCTTTTCGCTTCAACGGAAGGCATTATCGACCTTCTTGCAGACGGCTCGAAAACAACGGTTCGCCTTGTCATGAATCCTGAGAAGATGGTTATCAAGGAGTCCATGAGAGCGCTTACCTATCTGAACCTTTACGGGATCACCGTGGACAGCATTACCATCAACAGGGTCATGCCTGATCATACGGAAGATCCGTACTTCAAGAAGTGGCGAAGCATTCAGCAGAACTACATTTCTCAGATAGAAGGTGCTTTTGCGCCCATTCCGATCGGCCAGGTGCCTTTGCTCGAGCAGGAAGTCGTCGGTCTTGACATGTTGAGGCAGGTAGGAGAAAAAGTTTATGGGGACAAAAACCCGATGGATATTTTCTTCACAGAGAATCCTATAGATATTCAGAAAGTTCATGAAGGGCATTATAAGGTAAGAGTCCGACTGCCGTTTATGGAAGATATGGGCGTTGAACCCAAGATTCTCAAGATGGGTGACGATTTGACCATCAGAATCGGTGATTATCAGAAGATTGTCGCTCTGCCGATCTTTATCGCAGGACTTGAGTCCAGTGGTGCAAGTTTCGATGAGGGATGGCTTACTGTGGACTTTACAAAGGAAGGGGATGCATAGCAGGTAGTTCCAATCGATAGAGGAATAAAAAACCTGCTCTCATGGGCAGGTTTTTTTGTTAGGAATTTATTGTTCCTGCAGGTGATTAATTATTACTGACTTTTTATATCTTCTTTGCTATCCAAAGACAACGATTGATTTTATTTGCTCATGCAGCGGTTACAGGATATACGTGTATCAAATATTGAGCGGTTGACGGCTCCCCGCGTTTTAAAGGAGAAACTGCCGGTAACGCAAGAGGTCGCCGATGTAGTGTGTCAGGGGCGTCAGGAAGTTGAGGATATTTTATCCGGTCGTGATTCAAGGCTTCTTGTTGTTGTCGGGCCCTGTTCCATCCATGACATCAACGCGGCGATGGAATATGCTCGCCGGTTGAAAGCGCTTCGTGATGAATTGAAGGATGATCTCTGTATCATCATGCGGGTCTATTTTGAAAAGCCGAGGACGACCATCGGCTGGAAAGGATTTATCAATGACCCTCACCTTGACGGGACGTTTGACATTGAGCACGGTCTCTATTATGCCCGCAAGCTGCTTCTTGACATCAACGCTCTTGGACTGCCTGCCGCAACCGAGTTTCTCGATCCGTTTACGCCGCAATATGTGGCCGATCTTGTCAGCTGGGCTGCGATCGGAGCAAGGACAATTGAATCTCAGACGCATCGTCAGATGGCCAGCGGCCTTTCGATGCCGGTCGGGTTTAAAAATTCTACCGACGGGAGGGTACAGGCTGCCATTGACGCGATACGTTCGGCGATGCACTCGCACAGTTTCCTGGGGATCGATGCTGACGGACACAGCAGTGTTATTACAACAACCGGTAACCCGTTTGGCCATATGGTGCTTCGCGGTGGATCAGGACGCCCAAATTATGACGCGGAAAATATCGCGGATGCTGAAAGACGTCTTGAAAAAGAGGGGCTTGATAAAAACCTTCTTGTCGACTGCAGCCATGCCAATTCAGGGAAAAACTATGAACGTCAGTCAAAAGTATGGAACAGTATCATCGAGCAGCGGGTGACAGGGACCGCGAGTATTCTCGGTGTAATGCTGGAAAGTAATCTCCTTTGCGGGAAACAGTCTGTTTCGACTGACCCGTCATCATTGCAGTATGGCGTATCGATTACAGATGCCTGTATTTCATGGGAGGAGACCTCCACGCTGCTGCGAGACGGAGCGATGAAACTTCATCCTTTTCTGTCCAGGGCGGAAGTGTGAACAACTTGTTGCTCAGACAGGTATTGTTCATTTTTAATACAGTAAAGAGAATAACGTTATGAATATTGATCGAATGGTGTTTGCTTTTGCCGGTTTTTTTGTGCTGGCAAGTCTTCTGCTTGCTCATTATGTAAGCCTGAACTGGTTGTGGTTTACCGCTTTTGTGGGACTCAACCTTTTTCAGGCGGCTTTTACCGGATTTTGTCCCCTCGCGAAAATACTCAAGGCAGCCGGAGTTGAGCCTGGTACGGCATTCAAATAGCAACCCCATATCAGATCACTATGTCTGTTGAAATCAGGCGAGTTCAAGGCAAAAAAGAAACCAGACGGTTTATTAAGTTTGCGTGGACGGTTTACAGGAATGAGCCCGAACTGAACAAGTATTGGGTTCCTCCTGTGATTGCAGATTATATGAAAACGCTCGATAAAGAGCGTTATCCGCTCTATGATCACGCTGATATCGCTTTGTTTACCGCCTGGAAAAACGGGCGGATGGCAGGGACTATCGCCTCGATTGAAAACAGAAGACATAACCAGATTCACGGTGACAAGGTAGGCTTCTGGGGATTTTTTGAGTGCACTAATGATCAGCAGGTGGCCAACGCTCTGTTCGATGCCGCTTCACAGTGGCTGAAGGCAAAAGGTCTCGACACCATGAGGGGACCGGTCAGTCCCTCCATGAACGACCAGTGCGGGATGCTCGTGAAAGGCTATGACAGTCCACCGGTGTTCTTAATGCTTTATAATCCTCCATACTACAATAACCTTGCGCTCAACGCCGGACACCATGTCGGTCAGGAGCTTCTTGCATGGTATATTGATCAGGACAAGATCGATATCAAACGTCTCAGCAGGATTGCCAGGCATGTCCTGAAAAGGGAACAGCTTACGATCAGGACGATCAATATGAAGGATTTTGATAATGAAGTGGAAAAGATAAGGGATATCTACAACAAGGCGTGGGAAAAGAACTGGGGGTTCGTGCCGTTTACCGACAGAGAGTTCGATTTTATGGCTAAAAGCATGAAGCCTGTCGCAAAAGAACACTTTATTTACTTTGTTGAGGATAAAGAGGGCGAGCCTATAGGTTTTTCATTGACCCTCCCCGATATGAACATCGCACTGAAGCACGTTAACGGTAATCCGTTCACTCCCTGGGGACTGGTGAAGTATCTTTGGTATGGTAGAAATATTTCCGCCTTCAGAACTATAACCATGGGCGTTCTGCCGGAATACCGCAACAAAGGCATCGACAGTATTCTGAACGCCCATATTTCTGAATATGGAGGCAAGCACGGTCTCTACTCAAGCGAAATGAGCTGGGTGCTTAAATCCAACGAAGCCATGAGCAAGCTCGCGAAAGTGATAGGGGGAATACCCTACAAGGAATACGTCATATACGAAAAGGAAATCTGAACGTAGAGAGTGGATTCCCGTGTAAGACCTGTGAAATAGATGCTCAGATTTCACGGGTCAGGCACGGGAATGACTGAAAGGCACTGGGTCCAGCCGGTTGTTCGAGAGGCTGTAGCGGCTGTGGCATACCCGGTCGAGAAACTCCGTGTCGTGTGAAGAGACAAGCATGGTGCCGCTGAAACTGTCCAGAAAGTCGAGTAGTGTTTCGGTCACCTGGTCATCCAAACCTGAGGTGGGCTCGTCGAGCAGAAGCAGCTCC
>JAPHUN010000008.1 GCA_026193435.1 Chlorobium sp. | reverse complement strand
CTGTTGCCTGAAAAAAACAAAGGGCTTGCCGGACTCGAAGCAGATCTTACCGCTGAAAAACTCTCACTCTGGACAGATTCCCTCAAACCGCAAAAGGTAAGGCTGTTTCTCCCGAAATTCACCATGTCATCAACCCTGCGTCTTGATGACTCCCTGAAGAAGCTTGGAATGACTGACGCGTTTGATCCCGGGACAGCAGATTTCTCACCAATGACCGTCAATAAGGATAAACTTTTCATCGGAGCAGTCGTTCACAAGGCTTTTGTCGACGTCAACGAATCAGGAACCGAAGCCTCTGCGGCAACCGGCGTTGTGGTAGGACTCACATCCGCTGTTCGTGCTCCAACGCCTGTTTTCAGGGCAGATCATCCGTTTCTTGTTCTTATCAGGGCAAACCGCTCCGGCTCAATCCTGTTCATGGGAAGAGTTTCAGAACCGGATTATGACTGACTATCTAATAAAGTCTCTTCCATAGAACACTATAGAGCATGAGCAAAAAAGTACTCTACATCGACGTAGAAACAACAGGCACCAACCCGGCTAAACACGGGATCATCCAGATAGGGGCTATCATGGAGGTTTCCGGTATCATCGCAGGAGAGCTGAATCTTAAATGCGCCCCTCACCGTGGCGCAGACATTGACGATCAGGCGCTGACAATAACAGGAACAAACAGGGCGGAACTGGAACACAGAATGAGCAGCAAGGAAGCGCTGCTTCAGTTCAAACAGTTTCTCAACCGTTACGTCGAACAGTATGACCGCGAAGATAAATGTTATCCTGCCGGATACAATGTGCACTTCGACCTTGACTTCATACAGCAGTGGTTCAAAATGCACGGCGACAAATACGGAATAGGATCGTACGTGAACTGGAGAAGACTTGACCCCCTTCCCGTCCTGTTTATGAAAGATTTCACCGGAGCCCTGCATCTGCCTGACTACAAGCTCGAAACAGTCTGTCGTCACTATGGCATCAGGCTTGAGGCCCATGACGCGTTCTCCGATATTCGTGCGACAAGAGAACTGCTGACAAAACTGCTCTAAAAACATAGCGCCAAAACCGGTGACTCCTGAACGGTAACGGTCGAGCGGACAAAAAAAAAGCGGCCTTGCAGACCGCTTTTCTTCGAGCAGACGTCCCCCATTACGCCTGCTCAACCTCACGGGCGTGAGGTTGAAAATTTAACTACTATAATAATAGCAATGAGTGTGCCAAAACAATACGAAGTATAAGAAGGGAATGTAAAATGTATTAATGACGAAATAATCCACTCTCATACATAACCCAAAACAATACGAGACTCAGAATGAGAAACTCAAGTCGTTTTGAGACGCAGCCGTGACGACAAAAAAAAGGTGGACTACTCGGCGAAGGGCTTATGCATCACAGGAAGGTTCTTCATGGGTCACACAGTGAATGGCGCCAAGTCCCCAGACAAGATCGGTGCAATCAATTCCCGTCACCTCCCGAGATGGAAAGCATCGGGCAAGGATATCGAGAGCAACCCGGTCTTTATCACAACCGTAAACCGGAACAAGCACCTGGTTGTTGGCGATATAGAAGTTTGCATAGCTGGCCGGCAGCCTTTCATTTTCATAATACACCGCATCCGGCATCGGAAGTGTCACAATCCGTAAGGGTCTGTCTTCAAGATCCGTATACTGCTGAAGCCGCCGGTAATTCTCCAGCAATACCGCATGGTTTTCATCTTCCGGATTTTCTTCAACGGTTATAACAACCGTTCTTTCATCGACAAAACGCGCCATATCATCAACGTGCCCGTCGGTATCGTCACCCGCAATACCATCTTTCAGCCAGAGAATTTTCTCTACTCCGAGATAGCATCTGAGCGCGTTCTCGATATCTTCCTTTACCATGTCCGGATTGCGGTTGGGATTGAGCAGACACGCCTCTGTTGTCAGAAGCAACCCCTTACCGTTCACATCGATAGCCCCCCCTTCCAGCACCATATCCGTTGAAATCAGCGTAACTCCCTGCTCTGCGGCAACCCTTTCAGCAACTGCTGCATCGCTGTCATAGGGCTCATACTTACCTCCCCATGCATTGAATTTCCAGTTCAGAATAACTTTTTCCAGCCCTTCTTCCGTGCGTCTGAACACGTAGTTCGGCCCATGATCACGGCACCATGCGTCGTCCGTTGGAATCGGGTGGAAAACAATGTTTTGCATGCACGATGCTTCCTTCACAAAACGCCTTATCCGCTCTCGGGCATCATGCTCCATTTCCGGCCCGAGAACGTTGATATGCACCGTTTCAAAACGGCAGAGGCGCGCTGCGATACGAGCAAAAACGTCGGGTACAGGGCCGAATTTACCGGGCCATGAGGCTTCTTTATGAGGCCATGAGAGCCATGTGGCATCATGAGGCGCCCACTCGGGCGGCATAGTGTAGCTTTCCGGACGCATTGACCTTACGCCGCCTCCTGCGCTGACCGCCTGATCCGTTCAATACGCTGAAGAACCGGGGGATGAGAGTAGTTGAGAAAAACATAGAGCGGATGAGGTGTCAGATTGGACAGATTTTTTCTTGAAAGTTTCTTAAGCGCCTCCACCAGAGTAGAGCCGCCACTGTAGGTTGTTACCGCGAAATGATCTGCCTGAAACTCGTGACGTCTCGAGAGGGACTGGAGAAAAACCGAAAGAATGAATTCAACAGGAGAATAGAGCAGGGAAAAAAACAGAAGGCTGGCGTAAACGGAAAGCTCATCCATAAAAAAAGCGTCGAAAAGAGCCCGATTATTCATGAAAACAGAAAGCAGGAAAAAAACCACACCCATATTGACGACACTGAGCCACATCGAGATCAGAATATGCTTTTTCCTGTAATGGCCTATTTCATGAGCCAGAACAGCAACGATCTCCGTAACGGAGTGGTTCTCGACAAGCGTATCGAAAAGCGCGATGCGCTTCTGCTTTCCAAAACCGGTAAAGAAGGCATTTGCCTTGGCGGAACGTTTCGAGCCGTCAATGACATAGATCCCCGTCAAAGGAAAATCAACCGAGCGCGCATACTCCATAATAGCGCCCTGCAGCTCTCCATCCTCAAGGGGTGTAAACTTGTTGAATAATGGCATGATGAGTGTCGGCGCGATATACTGAAGCAGAAAACCGAAAAGCGAGACAGCCGCCCAGGCCCATAACCAGGCAAGTGAACCGGAATTTTCGAAAAACCATAACAATCCGGCAAGTACAGGAGTACCAAGCAGAAGAGCGAGAAACACAGCTTTCACTTTATCGGCCATGAACGTGACGGGAGAGGTTTTGTTGAACCCGAATTTTTCCTCAAGAACAAATGTCTGATAGACACCGAACGGCAAAGAGATGAGCGCCTGAAGCAAGAGCAGGGCGCCGATATAGAAAAGACCGGTAACAAGAGAGGAAAAACCTGCGCTCCTGACGAGCAGATCAAGAAAATTAAACCCTCCGGAAAACCAGAAAACAAGCAGAACCACAAGATCAAATGCAGCAGTCACAAGGGAAAACACCGTGGTATGACGAAGATATCGCTGGGACTGTTCATACGCGTCCCTGTCGTAGACATCCTGAAACTCACCAGGCAGATCCGCCCCGGCAGCCTTAAGGTTCATCACATCCGAAACCAGCTTCAGTATAAACGTACCGAAAAGGGTCCCCAGTATCACAATGCCGTATAGATTCATGCACAATTCCCGATTGTCGCCATTCTGAGTTCTGAGTTCTGAGTTCTGAGTTCTGAGTT
>JAPHUN010000090.1 GCA_026193435.1 Chlorobium sp. | reverse complement strand
GTCTGCAACGTGCCGCCATGAGTAGTTAAACAGAACTCATCATTCCGCACTTGATGCGGAATCCATCCCGTATATCTATCTTCCTGTGTACAAATCTTTGACCATCTTCATGCAAACCCGATGGATTATGGATAGGTCTTATAGACTTGCGGCATCTATTGAATCGACCTACTCAGGCCTGAACAACGGGAGTGCTACATGTAGAAAATATGGTTGCCAATCGTGGCGACTTCCTGCTTTGTCCCCGCCCAGTAGGGTGAAACGTAGTCAGCATGATAATACATAACACCTTTCAGCTCCCCGGCAATGGGTAGATCGGGGTTCAGCATAACCTCGGCTGCTGCTGCCTTGGCCATTTTCCAGGCTTTCGGATTCCTAACCCTGTCGGATAAACCGTCCCAGAACCAGCTGAACTGTTTATACTCCTTGACGACCCCTTCAATGCTATCGGGATATTCAGAAGACTTGACACGGTTGAGCGTCACCACACCGACCGCGAGCATCCCTTCCCAGGACTCCCCCCGCGCTTCATGATAGATGTTGCGGGCAAGCCATTCCATCTCTGTGCTGTTGAAAGCCTTCACATAATCCTTGTAGTGTTGCTCCGTCTTCTCTCGGGGCTGATGCGACATGTGAACATTCGTCATCATTCCTACCGAAAACAGCCCTGCAATGGCCACAGCCCCTCCAAGGGTTTTAACCTTCACAACCGGAATGGTTCTGGCCCGCTCTTTCACTTTACTCATCAAATTCATACACTCAACTATTTACTTCAAGCACCTCTGCTTCAATCACTTCAGATGTCTTAACCTGAAAAAATCCTAACGAGAACAATACAATTCCGTTGGATGAATATCCACAAAAGGTATTGAATATCCAAATACACAGATTACACAGCGAAAATAACGACACAAAAAATCGTATTCGAATATCCACCCACTGATCCGCTTCCCTGTTATTAAACCCGGATCATCACTTGGTGCACGGTTCGAGAAACATCCACTCCCGGCCATCATGGAAGAGGATATATGGTTTGATATTCAGGAAATGATCTCCGTCACCGCACCATCCCGCGTGAACATTTTTTTTCGGTTGAACCACACCACAAAAGCAGCCAGCGCGATATAGAAACCGGTATCACAGGGCTGCCCGTCAGCTCACCAGCCAGGCGCGTCATAGCCTCACCCCGGAAAATATAGAGCGCGAGAATGCCCCAGGCCAGCCCGAAAGTCAACAGCAGGAACGGGAACAACGACACCATGGATAGTAAACGATTTTCTTTCATCATAACAAATCCGGCTACTGATCAAGAAAAGTCAGGTATTCCCGATCAGCAGGAATGTTGTTTCGATACACCATGATCGGTTTTTTCCGGAATAACGTTATCCCGAAAGAGAGGGTACGTTTAAACAAATCTGATGACCGGTCTCATTCATGCGCCAACGATATGACATGCTCAAACGAATCAATCAGATATGTGGGATCGAGGCGGCGAAGCTCATCCGCCGAGTTGTTCCCATAGGTAACCGCACAGGTATCTGCATATGCCCTCTGGCCCATCTCGATATCATAAACAGTATCTCCTACAACCAGACACTTTTCCGCAGTAACATCCAGGGCCTTCAATGCAATCAGCACCATATCCGGTGCCGGCTTTCCCTGCTGCACATCCTGCGCCCCGGCAATAAAAGCGAAACGGTCGATAATCTCAAGGTGCTGCATCATACTTTTCAGTCCTTGACTGCTCTTGCTCGACGCTACAGCGAGCAGAAAATCCTGCCGCAGAAAGTCAAGGGTATCTTTCACCCCCGGGAAAAGTCGTGTCGCCCCGAAAGCAACCTCGTTGTAGTGCATTCTGTAGAGTTCAACCGCTTTGGAAGCCTCTTCAGGCTCAAGACCAAGCCCCATAGCAATCGTATCCCGCAACGGCAGACCGATACTCTTCCGGGCACGTGACCTGTCAACCCCCGAAAGCCCCAGATCCCGCGCCACAAGTTGAAGAGCGTGCATGATACTTGCCTCACTATCGGCCAACGTCCCGTCAAAATCAAAAACGAGCAACTGGTACTTCATACTTTTTGCTATCTACACGAAAATATTCAGCTTTACTGTTACGCTTATTGAAAAGCTCCCCCGGTTCAGACAACCTCCACTCCACGCCAGAACGCAATATAATCCTTAATCCTGATAGCAGCTTCTTTAGGATCCGGATAATACCAGGCTGCGTCAGGATTTTCCTCTCCGTCAACCCTCAGTGTGTAGTAGTGAGCAGTGCCTTTCCAGGGACAAACAGTTGTTGTACCGCTCGGGCTCAGATATTCCTGTTGTATTGACCTAAGTTGATCGTTTCAACAAATGCTTTATGCTGTCAACTTTATACTATATAATGCGTTATGCTGAATTTTCTTACAGCGAACATCTCACCTGATGGCTTGCGCGACCATAATGCAGAAAAATCGCATGTGTTGAAACCCTATGGGATTGTCGGTCATGCTGCATCTGCTTCGTTACAGGGAACTTGCGGTAGTCCACTACAGCGGCGTCCCCTGTGCCTTGCATCTACAGCATGCTCAACAATCGCT
>JAPHUN010000153.1 GCA_026193435.1 Chlorobium sp. | reverse complement strand
AGCGACTGGAGCTCATTGCTGAATGACCAGAGATGACCTTTGAACAGTCTGCGATGTTCTTTGGGTTTGAGGTAGAGGGAGTGCATGGTTTCAGAAGTAGAGATTTCGAAGCCGACTATCATTGTAGGTACAATAAAAAAAGAAGTTGATAAAGAAGAATATTCCACATATTCTCTATTCATACGGGTTATTCTGAATGTGGTATATGGCAAAGGAATTTGAGCTATGAAGTTATCTCCGGGTGTTTTACTGTATTTCCTGGTAGCTGTTATGCTGACCGGTTGCGCGGATTTCAAAACCGTCACTGTCGAGGAGTGGCCTGCGGAGCGTGTCGAATTCAGCGAAGAACTCGCCGACCTGTACCGTGACGTTTCAAAAGCGTCGGGCGTGATAGATGCGGTAGAGGGATATGCGGATATATGGATAAAGACCCCGAAGAGGGAGAAGCGGGTATACAGCAACATTCAGCTCGAAAAAGAACGTACCATGCGTATAATTGTCAGCTCAGGTATCCTTGGCTGGCCTGTAGCCGATATGCATTTCCGTCCCGATTCGCTGTTTGTCCACGATATGCTCAACAACGTTCTTCTTGTCGGAAGCAACCATCCCGATAATCTTGAGAAAATTCTCGGAGTACGCTCCGGTTATGAGCTTTTTTCCAATGCGCTTACTGGAATGATTCCCATGAATGAACCTCTGGAGGCTGTACAATCGGTTCATAAATCGGGAAGCAAAGTGAGTTTTAGCGTTGTCACACCTTCAGGAAAGAAAGAGTTTCTGGTCGACCAGGTTACGCGTAACATGGAAGGCGTGATGATCAGTGATGCCTATGGCAGAAAGCAGGTTGAAATGCATTTCCGGAATTTCTCTCCGCACACTATCGAGGGCAGGCCCGTCGATTTGCCGAAAGAAATTGATCTGTTGATGTACAATCCTCGTCTCGACGGCGGTGGCAGACATGAGCTGGTCATTGTCTATGATGAGCGGACTATCAATCCGGAGAATCTCCGGATTCAATACCGTATTCCTCAAAAGGCACGGGTGATCGAACTGGACAGGGTAGGGATACTGCCCTGGATGTAATTACCTGAGTTGAGCGATTGTCGGTCAACTTAGGAACTATTACAAGGAATTATAGGCGCCGCAAGGATGCCGCATTACCCCCGTGTACTACTGTCGACTGGTACACAGGGGTGAAATCCGAATATCTATTTCACTGTGGAGGCATGACGTGAAAGAGAAAAGCCCCTGAGTCCGGGGCTTTTCTCTTTCATTTTTTCAATGCAGTCTATACCTGAGCGGCTTCAAAGTTACTTGCAGCGAAGTCCCAGTTGAGAAGCTCTCCGATGACCGCTGAAACGTAATCAGGGCGACGATTCTGATAGTCGAGATAGTAGGCGTGCTCCCAGACATCGATCGTCAGGATCGGAAACATGCCATTGGTGAGCGGGGTCTGTGCATTGGCGGTTTTAACGACTTTCAGCTGCCCCTTGTCAAGAACAAGCCATGCCCAACCGCTGCCGAACTGCGTTGCGGCTGCATTTGCAAGTTCTTCCCGGAATTTGTCATAACCGCCGAAATCAGCATTGATTTTCTCGCCGATCTGTCCGCCCGGAGTGCCGCCGCCGTCGGGTGAAAGGCTGTTCCAGTAGAAACTGTGGTTCCACGCTTGCGCGCCATTGTTGAACAGGCCTGCTTTTTCAGGATCATTTGCTGTCGCTACGATAACGTCTTCAATAGTCTGATCGTCAAAAGGAGTACCTGACACCATATCATTATATTTGCTGATATAGGTGGCGTGATGTTTTCCATAGTGAAAACCTATGGTCTCTGCTGAGATATGTGGTGCAAGAGCATTTTCCGCATATGGCAGGGCTGGTTGTGTGTAAGCCATGAGATTCAGGTGTTTAGTTAAGTGTAAGAGTTGTCGGATACCAAGGGATTTGGTTTTTTAACTATCGATATAAAGATTTAGTTTCTCAGGCGGATTACTTTTTAAATAATTCCTCTTATGGTGAGACTTTCGAATAGTGATGTACGCCTGTTCACTGTTCTTTCCCGCAGGTAAGGAGAGAGTAACTATTGTGCAGATGAAACTGATGATCAGGAGGTGTGTCGCCTGCATGGCGACAGTGACGGCTTGTGTTGTTTGGCAGGGATGCACTCCGGAGGCGCCCTATGAGTTGAGTCAGACCGATAAACGCTTTGCTGCTTTTTACGCGGACTATATGCTTCTTTCCGGCGTGGCCGACAGTGCCAGGGACAGTGTTGCAGTTCCGGGCATGCAGACGATCGATTCGCTTCTTGACGTTCATACATTGACCATGAAGGAGTTTAACGAACGTGCTGAGACGTATCGACAGGAACCAAAGCTCTGGAGAGCGATACTGCTCGAAGTTAAAAACAATCTGAGAGATCGTGATGAATAAAAGAACAGATAGGGTGAGCCGCCCCATACTGGTGGGT
>JAPHUN010000263.1 GCA_026193435.1 Chlorobium sp. | reverse complement strand
GTCGGTATGGTAAAATTTCTGAAAGACGAACTCGGCATGCAGATTATCGGAGCGGGAACCTATCTTGAGCAGCACGCCGACTGGGTTCGCGATCAGCTCGAAGGGTATCTTCCCGAACCCCTGATGGTTACAGACAAGTTTCAGGAAGTGGCGAAAAAAATCGAAGACGAAATGCCTGAACTGGTTTGCGGTACACAGATGGAGCGTCACAGTTGCCGGAAACTCGATGTCCCCTGCATGGTGATTTCAACCCCGACACATATCGAAAACCATCTTATCGCGTATTATCCCATACTTGGTTTTGACGGAGCCGACATTCTTGCAGACAGGGTGTATACCTCCTGCAAGCTCGGACTGGAAAAGCATCTTATAGACTTTTTCGGAGACGCCGGACTGGAGTATGAGGAAGAAGAACCTGAACGTATTTCCAACGGTCATGCTGCTGCCGCGGGGAGTGAAAGCGGGATTCCGGATTCCGGTGAAGCTGGTGAGGCCGGAGACGCCAACGGAATGCCCTGGAGCCCGGACGCGGAAAAAATGCTGCGAAAAGTTCCGTTCTTCGTTCGCAAGAAAGTTCGCAAGAATACCGAGAATTTTGCCCGTGAAAACGGTGAAACCACCATAACCGCTGAAGTTTTCAAGAGAGCCAAGGAAGCTTTGGGCGGATAGATCGTTCCTGTATTGTAACTATTAATATTTCTGTTGTCACCATGAGTTTAATTCTTGCTGTTTATGGAAAGGGAGGTATAGGAAAGAGTACAACTACCGCGAATATTTCAGCGGCACTTGCCTTGAAAGGAGCTAAAGTGTTGCAGATCGGCTGTGATCCCAAACACGACAGTACCTTTCCTCTCACCGGTACACTGCAGAAAACCGTTATAGAAGCGCTTGAAGAGGTTGATTTTCATCACGAAGAACTCACTGAAGAAGACATTATTCTTACCGGATTTGGTGGTGTTGACGCCCTTGAGGCTGGTGGCCCTCCGGCAGGAAGCGGCTGCGGAGGCTATGTTGTCGGCGAGGCAGTGAAGCTTCTGCAGGAGCTTGGTGTCTACGACCGTTACGACGTCATTCTTTTCGACGTGCTCGGTGATGTTGTGTGCGGTGGATTTAGTGCCCCGTTGAATTTTGCGGACTATGCTGTGATTATCGCAACGAATGATTTTGACAGCATCTTCGCGGCAAACCGTCTCTGTATGGCTATAGAGCAGAAGAGTACGCGTTACAAGGTGAAGCTCGCCGGTATTGTCGCCAATCGTGTTGACTATGTCAAGGGTGGAGGCACGAACATGCTCGAGCAGTTTTCAGACAAGGTCGGAACCAAGCTTCTTGCGCGAGTTCCCTACCATGAACTGATCCGCAAAAGCCGTTTCGCCGGAAAGACCATGTTCCAGATGGAAGACGGCCCTGAAAAGGAGGAATGCGTCAAACCATACAACGAGATCGCAGACTTTCTGCTTTCCCGGAACCCAACGTCATCAGTTCCCGTCCCTATCGGCGACAGGGATATCTTCGAGATTGTCGGAGGGTGGCAGTAGGGAGACAGTCGGCAGTCTTCAGTAGGCAGTAGGGAAGAGACGGCAAAAGGCAAAAGTCAAAAGTAAAAGAGAATACGATTGATATTTTGCGCCTGATGCGGCATTCATTGGTTATCGGTATTCAAGGCAGCTTTCGGGCTGCCTTTTTTTGTGAAATCGATTTTAAGGTATATTGTGAAAAACAGGGAGGCAAGGTGGTCGCTCCCTATAGAATGAATGAAATGCTACAGGACGAGGATGCTGAAATGAGTGATAAAGAAATACTTGAACAGGCGATGACTTTGAACCCTGAGGCGCGTTTGAGGATTGTGGAGGGTTTATTGAAAAGTCTGGACAAGCCTGATTGGACGATTGATGAAATATGGGCCGAGGAAGCTGAAAAGCGCCTTACGGCATTCAGACAAGGGCGCCTGAAAGGAATTTCCATGGAGGACGTATTCAGAGACTGATGAGCAAGATTACCTTTTTACCATATGCGAAGCAGGAACTGGATGACGCGACACGTTTCTATGAAATGGAGTTCAAAGGTCTCGGACTGTCTTTCAGAGATGAAGTGAAAAAGGCGGTTATGAGGATTGCTGAATACCCCAAGGCCTGGCCTCTTGAAAGGGGTGATATCAGAAAATGCATGCTTCACAAGTTTTCATATAACCTGAATAATTTACCAAAGGAAGAAAAAAAGTGCGTACAATGACAGGAAACTTTCCCTTTTCTGTCATTCCCGTGCTTGACACGGGAATCCATCGTTGGTGCCGGGGTCTGCATGGATGCCGGATCAAGTCCGGCATGACTGTATGTGGTTTTGAGCTTTTTTACCGGTTTTCAGGAGGGAATCCGGGTCCATGATCGGCTCAATGTATATTTCTACAATTCGGGTTTTCGAACTCTCATGAATTATTCAGGATAAATTGCTTTATGCCGTTGAAGAAGCCACTATAGTACTACTTGCCGTTGCTCATCAGCATCGTGAGCCCGATTACTGGATTGACCGGGAGAAAACATAACGGCGAACTGTTGCTCAATAGCACTTTATCCGATGATGTATACGGTTTCATGTCAAGGCAGCTTTTGGGCTGCCTTTTTGTTTTTCAGGCAGTTCAAATCGGTGTTATTGTTTTTTACCTCTGGTGGTGATAGTATTAACGAACACTGAGACCTAAATTGAGCGTTTCAACCAATGCTCAGTTCAGGTGAGAGTAAACGAACAAGGAGGGTGACACGATGACAACAACACTTGCTTTTGACGTCTATGGGACGCTGATCGATACCGATGGCCTGGTGTCGCAACTGCGGGAAACTACCGGTGAGAAGGCCGGTGAGTTTTCCCGGATATGGAGGGACAAGCAGCTTGAATACTCTTTCCGAAGAGGGCTGATGCAGAACTATGCGACCTTTGCCGTGTGCACCCGGAACGCGCTCGATTACACCTGTGATTTCTGCAAGGTTTCTCTAACCGTTGAACAGAAAGAAGAGTTGCTCGAAAGCTACCGAACGCTTCCGGCGTTCAATGACGTTGAAAAGAACCTGCAATGCCTCAAATCGGCAGGCTTCCGTCTCTTTGCTTTTTCCAACGGTAATGCGGCAGCTGTCGAGGCGCTTCTTGATGCAGCAGGTGTCAGGGAGCTGTTTCTCGATGTTGTCAGCGTGGATGATCTGCGGTCGTTCAAGCCCAACCCGGCAGTGTACAGTCATTTCCTGAGGAAGTCCGGAACATCGGGCGGCAGCGCCTGGCTGATCTCAGGCAACCCGTTTGACGTGATCGGAGCGATTTCTGCAGGCATGCGAGGTGTCTGGGTCAGACGTTCCGAAGAAACGATCTTCGACCCTTGGGGTATAGAGCCTACGCTTACTGTTTCAAGCCTTTTCGAACTTGAAGAAAGTATTTCGGCTTGTTTATCTGCGGAAGGGAATGGAGATTGTTAGTACGAAAGATGTTTTTTTTGACTGCTATAAAGTTTTTATTTTGGTTAAAAAGGGAGGGCAATGAAATACAGTGATTCGATAAAGCCGATAAGCTATCTCAAAGCACATGCTTCGGAAGTTATCAGGGAGGTTTCTGACAACAGGGAAACCATGATTATCACCCATCACGGGGAAGCTAAGGTTATTCTGCAGGATATCCACGTTTATGAACAGACGCAAGAAAGTCTGGCTTTGCTGAAAATGCTTGCACAAAGTGCTCACTCAATAGAGCAGGGAAAATACAGGCCTGCTGGTGAGTCTTTTGATCTGCTCAGGAAACATATAGAAACACAGCGTGGCTCATGAAGTATGGGGTTTTTCTGAGTTCTGATGCTGAAGGTGACATTCTGGATATCTGGAGGTATGTTGCAAATCACGATTCGTCTGAAAGCGCGAATAGGCTTTTTGATGCTATACAGGAAACGTGTTTGAGTCTTGAGCGTTTTCCTGATCGAGGGCACTGTCCTCCTGAATTGGAGAGAATACATGTGCGGGAGTATAGGGAAATTCATTTCAAGTTTTACAGGATTATCTATCGAATACATGACCAGAAGGTTTTTATCTACTGTGTGCTCGATGGCCGACGGAGCCTTCAGGAGTTATTGGTTGAACGGCTAATTCGAACATGAATCGATTGAGTTACAAATGGACACCTCTATGTATTGTCATGAGCGGTTCAAGAGCAAGGCGAACGGAGCGCAGAAACCGGAGTGTACAGAGAGTATATGAGGATTTCGAGCACCGCTCAACGAAGCAATGGCATCGCGGAATAAATAAATAGAGGTGCCCAAATGAACCCTGACAAGGTAGACAGAAGCCGTCTTGAAAAGCTTACCGATCTTCCCAATATCGGGCCCGCAATCGCCGCCGATCTTCGTCTGCTGGGAATCAACAATCCGGACGACCTTTCCGGTCAATCTCCGGTTGAGCTCTACCATAAGCTCTCGGAGATGACTGGTGCGCGTCAGGATCCCTGCGTGCTGGATGTGTTCATTTCCATCACCCGTTTCATGGAGGGGGAGGAGCCGCGACCGTGGTGGCACTATACTGCCGAGCGGAAAAGGGTGTTCAGACACCAGAACAAAACCTCATGACGATGACACGCAACAGGCCTCTTGCTGAGTTAAAGAATATCGGCAGGAAAATAGCCTCACGCCTCAACGAGGCAGGCATTCACTCCGAACAGGAGTTG
>JAPHUN010000214.1 GCA_026193435.1 Chlorobium sp. | reverse complement strand
TCATCGCGCACAAAATGGAGCGAAATCAGTTCCTGCAGAAAGCTGTCCCGCTCTTTTTCCATGTTCACCCTGAGCTCGATGATCTGCGCCTTCCAGTCTTCAGGAGCCCCGAGGCCGTAGATACAGCTCACCGAACTGACAACGATCACATCTTTTCGACCGCTGAGAAGCGAACTGGTGGCTTTGAGCCGAAGCCTCTCGATCTCGTCGTTAATCTTCAGATCTTTCGCTATGTATTTATCCATCGTCGGGATATAGGCCTCCGGCTGATAAAAATCATAGTAACTGATAAAATATTCCACCGCGTTATGAGGGAAAAACTGTTTTAGTTCCCCGTAGAGCTGTGCTGCGAGCGTCTTGTTGTGACTGATCAGCAAGACAGGCTTGTTCACCTCCGCAATGACATTTGCCACGGTAAAGGTCTTGCCTGAACCGGTTACCCCGAGCAGGACCTGGTTTGTCAGGCCATCCATAACACCCTGCCGCAGTGCATCGATCGCCTGGGGCTGGTCTCCTTCAGGTTCATAACTGCTTTCAAGCCTGAAGACCTGCTCACCTTTTCCTTTCATTATCACCTACTGTTTCTTTTCTCATTACTCGTAAAAAAAATCACGCAAAACATTCCTTCTACAATAACCGGTAAGGTTTTGTGTCGCCATACCAACCATACCAAATAAACTATTTATAAAATTTGTTAGTTCTTTCTCAGGATTGTACCATGAAGTTTCTCTCAAAAGGCAACAGGTGAAACCGGTTTTTCTATCACCTGAATTGAGCGATTGTCGATCATACTGTAGATTCGAGGCGCAGGGAACGCAGCTGTAGTGGACTACCGCAAGTTCACTGTAACAAAGAAGATGCAGTATGATCGTCAATCCCTACGGGATTCAATAGATGCAGATTTCTGATCTTTTTCACGTTCACCCAATGTTTTTTTTACATCAGATGTAGTTAAACGTATAACAGATTAAAAAATAAAACCTTATCAGTTTTTTGCATCTATTGAATCGCTCAATTCAGGTATCATGATTCTGTTTCTTTCCAGCAGTACATACACCCCGCTACTTAACCGCCTCGTCGCCATCTGTACATCCTGTATTGTCTTCATTCATTTACTATCCTGCACTGCCATGAGCCCAGAAAACAAGTATTCATACGTTTCCATTCCCGACGATCCGCTGCATACGAGAATCTACACACTGGAAAACGGTCTGACGGTCTATATGAGCCCGAAAAAGGACGAGCCGAGAATCTATACCTCTATCGCCGTCAGGGCAGGGAGCAAAAACGATCCGGCAGAAACAACCGGTCTTGCGCACTACCTCGAACATATGCTGTTCAAAGGTACCGATTCAATCGGCGCCCTCGATTATGATCAGGAAAAAATCGAACTGCAGAAAATCATCGACCTCTATGAAGAGTACCGCTCTACGGATGACCCTGATAAAAGGGCCGACATCTACCGTCAGATAGACAGCACCTCCAATTTCGCGGCAAAGCTCACCATTCCCAACGAATACGACAAGCTGCTCAGTTCGATAGGAGCCAGAGGGACAAACGCCTATACCTGGGTAGAACAGACTGTCTACCTGAATGACATTCCGTCAAACCAGCTGGAAAAATGGCTTTCGATAGAAGCCGAACGGTTCCGCAGCCCGGTAATGCGGCTTTTCCATACAGAACTTGAAACTGTCTATGAAGAGAAAAACATGACAATGGACAGTGACAGCCGGAAAATCTGGGAAAATCTTTTTGCAGGACTTTTCAGAAAACATACCTACGGCACGCAGACAACCATCGGTGAAGCTGAACACCTGAAAAACCCTTCGATTAAAAATGTCATAGAATACTACCGCGCCTGGTATGTGCCGAACAATATGGCGATCTGCCTGGCCGGTGACTTTGATCCGGATGAAACCATCAAACTGATCGATGAAAAATTTTCGGCCCTTGTACCGGGAGAGATACCGGCATTCACCCCGGCCGGGGAAGAACCGATCATCAAGCCGGAAATAACCCGGGTCAAAGGGCCTGAAGCCGAAGAACTTGTGATGGGATTCAGGTTTGGCGGTTCAGGTTCCAGAGATATGGATATCCTGACGCTCATTGATAAAATCCTCTATAACCATACCGCCGGACTTATCGATCTCAACCTCAATCAGGAACAGAGAGTACTTGACGCCGGATCGATGGTGGTCGAGATGAAGGATTACTCGGCACATATCCTGAGTGCCAAACCCCGTGAAGGACAGAGCCTTGACGAAGTCAGGGATCTGCTTCTTGAACAGATTGAAAAGGTAAGAACGGGTGATTTCCCGGACTGGCTGCTTGAAGCGGTCATCAACGATCTGAAACTTGAAGAGCTCAAAACCTACGAATCCAACAAAGGCCGCACAGAGAGCTTTGTCGACGCATTTGTTCTCGGTCTCGACTGGAGCAGCGTGGAAGGCCGGATTGACAGGCTGAACCGTATCACGAAAAAGGAAATCGTCGAATTCGCACAGGAGCGTTACGGAGAAAACTATATCGCGATTTACAAGGAACACGGAAAGGATGCCCTGGCACCCAAGATTGAGAAACCGCCGATAACCCCCCTCACGGTCAATCGGGACAGAACATCAACATTTGCTGAAAACATACTCTCACAAAAAACCGGAGAGATTGACCCTGTCTTTGTTGATTTCGACAAGGACATACAATCACTTGAGATAACCTCCGGGACACCTCTTTTTACAGTCACAAACACCGACAACACGCTCTTTTCGCTCTACTACGTTTTCGATACAGGCACCAATCATTCGAAAACGATCGATCTGGCACTGGACTATCTGAGTTATCTCGGGACATCGGGACGCAGTCCGGCAGAATTCAGCCAGGAGATGTACAAAATCGGCGCGAGTTTCTCGGCATTTACTTCTGACGACCACCTCTACCTGAAACTATCCGGTCTGCAGGAAAACTTCGATGCCGCGCTCGAGATGCTCGAAGAGCTTCTGACAGATGCGCAGCCCAACACCGAAGCGCTTGAAAAACTCAAGGCAGGCGTGCTCAAGGAACGCGCGGACGACAAGCTCTCCAAGCGAAAGATCCTGTTTGAGGCCATGTATAACTTCGGAAGATACGGCTCATCATCACCCTTTACCAACGTCCTTGACAACAAGGAACTGCAACAGATATCTTCAGAGAAACTTCTCGAGGAAATCGATACGCTGATTCACTATCGCCACAGGGTCTTGTACTATGGCCCTGAAAAGCCGGAAAACATTGCCGGAAAACTTCGCGGTCTACCGCACCTGAAAGAGAAACTCAACCCTGTCCCTGTCTCTGAACCCTTCAGGGAAATCGGGCAGGAAGAAAGCCGGGTCTACGTTGTAGACTATGATATGACACAGGCCGAACTGTTGATGCTGTCAAGAGACCGGCTCTACGATGCCGAAGAGGTTCCGCTGATCACGCTTTTCAACGAGTATTACGGCGGCGGCATGTCATCTGTCGTGTTTCAGGAACTTCGTGAAGCCAAAGCGCTGGCTTATTCAGTATTTTCCGTATACCGCATCCCCAGAGACAAGGATGAGCATCATTACATCTTCAGCTATATAGGCACCCAGGCAGACAAACTCCCTGAAGCCCTCGACGGCATTACGGAACTGCTTGAAAACCTTCCTGAATCACCGGACCTGCTGGCTACGGCAAAAGAGGCAATACGCGGCAAAATCCGCACGGATCGCATTACGAAATCAAAAATACTCTTTACCAGAGAGGAAGCGGAAAAACTCGGTCTGAACCATGATATCCGCAAAGATATCTTTGAAAAAGTCGACCGGTTCGGCTTTAACGATATTGCCGCTTTCCACAAAGACCGGTTTGCAGATAAACGGTATACGCTGCTGGTCCTGGGCAAAAAAGAAAACCTTGACATGGAGACCCTCGGCCGGTTCGGCACAGTGACCAGCCTGACCCTTGAGGACGTTTTCGGTTACTGACACAATCGCCAGGCGGAAAAGAGAAATCCTTGGCGGCAGGAAAGAAAAGAGAGCAGAAACAAAATAATCGTACTTTGTAGCATTCAATGCATCAAGAACTTAAAAAAATCAGAACACCATCATGACTTCACTCCTGTTTCTCGGCGTTATTCTTTTGTTCATAGGCATTACCGCCCGCACCCTCAATCCTTCATTGCTTCGGTTTTCAGGGCTGTTTAAATTAGGCGGCATATTCGCTATTATATTGGGCCTTCTGACGGCAAGCATCCGTATTGTCGAACCCGGCAAAGTCGGCGTTAAAGTACTGTTCGGGAAGGTCCAGCAGGAAGTTCTCGGCAGCGGACTGAACATCATCAACCCGCTGGTTAAGCTCGAATTCTTTGATATTACCACCCAGACCTATACGATGTCCGGAACTGAATCCGAGCTCACCCAGTTAAGTGACGCACCGATACGAGTGCTGAGCGCGGACGGCCTTGAAGTCACCATCGACATGACCGTGCTCTACCGCATCAATCCTGCTCAGGCGCCTGAAATTCGCAGAGAGATCGGCCCGGGACTTTCCTATATCGATAAAATCGTTCGTCCGACAGCCAGAACACGCATAAGGGACAATGCCGTCAGTTACAATGCAATAGACCTTTATTCAAAAAAACGGGAAGAATTTCAAACAAAAATTTTTGACAGTATCAGTGCTGATTTTGAAAGCCGCGGTCTGATTCTCGAGAATCTGCTTGTTCGCAACATCTCCCTTCCCGAGTCGGTAAAAGCCGCGATCGAGGCAAAGATCAATGCTGAACAGGAAGCCCAGAAAATGGAGTTCGTTCTGCAGAAGGAGACCCAGGAAGCTGAAAGAAAACGTGTCGAAGCAAAGGGTATTTCCGACTATCAGCAGATCCTTGCCCGCTCACTGACTGATAAACTACTGAAATACGAACAGATAAAAGCCCTGCAGAACCTTGTGAAATCAGAGAACTCAAAGGTCATCATTATGGGCGACGGCAAAGGAGCCTCTGTTCTTATCGGGCAATAAACAGGAATCCTGAGGCCGGAAACCTGAATGAGAAATGACTATTGCATAGTCACTAACGGAAAAAGAAAAGTCATTCCCGTACCTGACCCGTGAAATCTGAGCATCTATTTCACATGTCTTACACGGGAATCCATAAGAGCTTTGGAAAAACTGC
>JAPHUN010000061.1 GCA_026193435.1 Chlorobium sp. | reverse complement strand
GTAACAGCTTTCTCCTGTTGCTGTTCGTTGACAGGGCCGGTTTGCTGCTGACAAGCGGAGAATGTCGTAGCTGAAGCGATCAGTAGCGCGCTGAGCGCAAAAGGTGAAAAAAAACGTTTCATGTTTATCAATGATTGGTTCAGGAATTGGTGATAATGACATATAGTTATAAGACTCTGCAACAGAAAATTGCTTCAGAGTGCAAACGAGGCGCTCGCGTGACGGATGAAGTATCGGAGCTGTTCGTCCTGTGAACCATGATATGAAACAGCCGGGCGAGATGCAAAGGCCTTCCTCTTTTTTGTGATTTTATCGATTCGAATGCATCCTGTTTTACGCATAAGAGGTCTTATTCAGCGGCTATCAGCCGGAAACTGCATGTATCCGCTACCCTGAAATGCGGTAGAGTGACGAAGGGTCTGATAGAAGCATGGCGGTGCGTATCAGCTCGGCATACCGTATCAGTTCACACTGACCGTTCCTGTGTAGACGACTTTTGCCGGCCCTGAAAGAAAAACCTCCCGCATGTCTTCTGAAAATTCCACCTTCAGAACATCTCCGCTTTTTACCGTCACGGAAACGCTTGTGGAAGAGACTTTTCCAAGTCTGTAGCTCATTAAGGCAGCAGCAACCGCTCCGGTTCCGCAGGCAAGCGTTTCAGCTTCTACACCGCGCTCAAATGTTCGTACACTGAGGCTGTCAGGCCCGGTTACCTGGAGGAAGTTGACATTTGTCCCTTCCGGAAAGAGGCTGTTGTTATTGCGGACAGCATAACCCGCGTCATGTACGTTGAAGGTTTCAAGCTCTCCGGTATAAATGATGGTATGCGGCGATCCTGTATTGACGAAATGACAGTTGAATCCATTGGCATGGATATCGTCCTTGAATGTATCAGGTTCGGTCATTTTCAGCTTCACACGTTCAACACCGGTTACCCATGCATCATAACGGCTTCCATTCGCCTGGAAAGAGCACGTGTCACCGGTGATTCCCGCTGTTCTTGAAAAAAATGCCGCGCATCTTCCGCCGTTTCCGCACATTGAGCCGGGTTTTCCGTCAGCATTGAAGTAACGCATGCTGAAATCATATGTTTCGGAGGGTTCGACAAGAATGAACCCGTCAGCCCCGATACCGGTTCTTCTCGTGCAGAGAGCACGTATTTCTGACTCTTTCAGGCGTATGGTTCTCTTCATGTTGTCGACTACGATGAAATCATTTCCCGCGCCTGACATTTTTGAGAAGCGTAGTAGCATATTTGACAGTACTGGTTGAAGGTTGATTTTTTGATTTAGCCCTGATAGTGACCGTTTTGTCAGTGTCGGTATCTCCTGCTATTATAACAGATCGGCTTGTCGCGGAACGCGAGAAGCTTGCTCAAAAATATTTATTATTAAATAAATTTTTTTATCTTATTCGCTACAGTCGCCGGAAATATTTTTAGTAAATTAACTCTCGAAAGTGTCTTGAGAGGTTTTATTCCCGGTCTGTTTGAATACTGCAGCACATGATTACGATCTGATGAGATACACCCCGATACAAGTAGGGCACGTTCAAGGCTTGAATAGATGAACTCTCTTGTTTGCATGCAGTTATAGATGAGCTTCATATTTTCTTTATGGTTTTTTCAACCAGTTAATATGTCCAAATAAAGGAGAGAATACAATGGCTGATCAAGCGAATCCAACAGGAGTCAAGCCAAAGGGGCAAGTGCCTCCTCCGAAGGGGAAGGTACCTCCTCCGAAGGGGAATGGTGCACCGGCCGGGGGAGCATCCATCATTAAAGAAAAGGATGCCGCCAAAATGAGGCGTTTTCTGTTCCAGCGAACAGAGACCCGGTCAACTAAGTGGTATCAGGTTTTTGATACCGACAAGGTAGACGATGAGCAGGTGGTCGGCGGCCATCTGGCATTGCTGGGTGTGCTCGGTTTCATTATGGGTATCTACTACTTGTCTGGAATGCAGGTTCTGCCATGGAATGGAGCACCGGCTTTTCATGACAACTGGTTCTATCTGACAATCAAGCCTCGTATGGTATCGTTGGGTATCGACACGTACAGTCCAAGAACGGAAGATCTGATAGCTGCATCATGGAAGCTCATGGGATGGGCTATTCTGCATTTTGTTTCCGGCTCGATTCTCCTTTTCGGCGGCTGGCGTCACTGGACACACAATCTGACCAATCCGTTTACAGGTCGTGCCGGTAATTTCCGTGAATTCAGATTTCTCGGTAAATTCGGTGATGCTGTCTTTCAGGGAACAAGTGCCAAAACCTACAAGGATGCTCTTGGACCACATGCAGTCTACATGTCGCTTCT
>JAPHUN010000182.1 GCA_026193435.1 Chlorobium sp. | reverse complement strand
ATAGCCTCCAGGCGTGATACAGCTCTCGTCACTCCCGGTTTCCTTCTATCTTTGAACTAGTAACGATTGCCTGCTCAAAATACAAGAGGCTGCCTTTTTGGACAGCCTCTTGGCGGAAAATCCCCTAAACTTGTCACTCGTTACCCGTCACTTTCACCCCTCACTTCGCGTAAGCGATCGATCGTTTTTCCCTGATTATCGACACCTTGATCTGGCCCGGATAATCAGCAACCTCTTCTATTTTGTGTGCGATATCATGTGCGAGAATATCCGCCTGTGAATCATTCACATTTTCGCCTTCAACAATAACGCGAATCTCTCTTCCTGCCTGTAGCGCATAGGTCTTGATCACGCCGGGAAATCCTTTTGCTATCTCTTCCAGGTTTTCCAGCCGCTTCACATGCCCTTCTGCCGTAACAGCTCCACGGCCCCCCGGGCGTGCTGAAGATATCACGTTGGCTGCTTCTACAAGATCTGCTATGGGACTTTCCTTTGGTGCGTCGCCATGATGCGCGGCAATCGCATTAAGCACCACTTTTGACTCCCTGAACTTCTTCATATACTGCATACCGGCAATCGCATGAGGCTCGTCACTCTCGGGAAGCACCAGGCCTATATCATGCAACAGTCCTGCACGTTTGGCATATTTCGCGTCGAGTTTGAGTTCAGCGGCCATGAGACCGGCAAGCATTGCTACTTCTCTCGAATGCTGGAGCAGATTCTGACCGTAGACGGTATGATATTTCATTTTGCCTATCAAGGCGACAACTTTTGCCGGCATATCCGGAATCTGAAGAGAAGCAAGAGTCTCCTCTCCGGTGCTCATGAGAACATCGTCGATCTCTTTCTTTGCGTCCTCGTATGCCTTCTCGATTGCAACCGGATGAATAACACCGTCTATCAGAAGTTTCTGCAGCGTCAGCTTGGCAAGTTCTCTGCGCAATGGATCAAAACAGGAGAGGATGACAACCTCAGGAGTATCGTCAACAATGATATCAACTCCGGTCGCATTTTCAAATGCTTTGATGTTGCGTCCTTCACGACCGATAATCCTGCCTTTCAGCTCATCACTTTGAATGTGAACAACTGACAAGGCACTTTCCGTAGCCTGCTCGAAAGAAACACGCTGGATAGCTGTAAGCAATGTTTTTTCAGCTATTCTGGCAGCCTCCTGCTCAGACTCTTCATGAATTCTGTGAATGGTTTCCGTAGCTTCTTCGCGAGCCACAGCAACCATATTATCTTTCAACATCTGCTTGGCATCTTCAGCCTGAAGGTTACTGATTACCTCGAGCTTCTCGTTCTGTTCGGCAGTTATCCGTTCGAGTTCCTTTATTTTGTTCGATAAAGATTCTCGCTCCCGCTCGAGCTCTTTAAGCATGGCCTCAACTTTTTTCTCACTCTCCCTGAGATCCTGACCCTGACGTTTCAGATTATTTTCCTTCTGACGAATCTGTTTCTGTAACTGAGTAAACTTGTTGTTCTTTACCGTCACATCCGCATCGAATTCTCGTCGGCGCTTCTTCCACTCCTGATTGACCTCTGTAACTTTCAGGTCTTTGTACTCGTTAGCCTCTTTCTGGGCCTCCTGAACAATCTGAACGGCTCGCTCTTCAGCCTCAAGAACTTTTGTCGTACCGATTTTCTCAAGAAAAAAGCGTCCGACAAAAAAACCAACGACAAAAAAAAGAAGCGATGCAAGAACTATTAAAAATAGGTTAACCACAATCGCCATTAACATTTACCTCCTTTATGCGCCTACTATCACCGTGAAAAGGCGCCTTATTTATCCAAAAAAAAATCCGCACCAGCCAAGGATGTGTAAGATTTAAGAACCCGTTTTGAGTACGGAGGGGCCTCCTTCAGATATTTTGCGTCCTTTGTGACACCGTCTCCAGCATCATCTGAAACCGTCTGTTCTGATTACGGTTCAGTAAGGCCTGCAATCCAAAAGAAGAGTCAGCTCCCTGATTCTTAAGTGTTGATTCTTTTACTTACAAACACCCCTGTAATCGGTGCGGATATTTCTTCTACTTTCAATGTAAGCGATTAGAGAGAATTTTGCTCAAGAAAAAGAGTCAGCCGGGCAATTTTTTTCTCCATTGAAGAGAGCTGATCGGTCAATTCATTTTTTTTCTCAGCGAAATGAATTGCGGCAAGAACAGCAAACTTTTTCTCCTCAAGGTCTGGAGCTTTGCCCGCGAACTGCTGCATGATTTCATCAACCTCACATGCTGCCTGTTCGGTAGACTCACGGTCTTCAACCCTCAAGGGGTATCTGTCGCCGAAGATAGTGACATTTATCTTTTCCATCAACAGCTCAAACCGGCATCTCGTTTCTTAATTCCATCTCTATTCTCTGCAGAATCACAATCAGCTTCTGCCTGACCTGTACTTTTTCCTCATAGGAAAAACTTTCACCGGAAACAGTTTTTTCGTTTCCCGAAACCGGAAGTTTGCACGAACGTAATATGGACTGAAGACTTGTAATCTCCGCCTGCATCAATGCATTTTGTTCCCGGCACTCAGTCAACTCCCCGACTATCTGCTCAATACGCTTTTCAAGCAGATCAAGGCCGGAGCTGTCACTGACCTCAAGACGTTCTTCCATGACTTACAGCATCAAACTTGCCGAATTACCGCACCAAGCCTGCTTTCGGCATTATCCGTAACTTTCCGGAGAATCTTTTTGACTCTTTCTT
>JAPHUN010000054.1 GCA_026193435.1 Chlorobium sp. | reverse complement strand
GAACCCGTGGCTGATGTCGATGCGATCGATTACGATAGCATGAGCCGCAACCTGGACCTCAATCTGAAATCATGTATTCTTTTCTGCCGCGAAGCCGTGCGTGTCATGAGGTCCCGGCGTTACGGGAGGATCATCAATATGAGTTCGCTGGTCTACAGGGGAAGTCCCGGGCAGTTTTCCTACTCCGCTGCCAAAGGAGGGATTTTCTCTTTTACCCGTTCGCTTGCCATGGCCGTCGGTCGGGATAACATAACGGTCAATGCACTGGCTCCCGCCCTTGTGGACGTGCCTGTTTTCGAACGTGTTCTGGGCGCGGAACGCTGGAAGGCGATGGCTGATGATGCTGCCGGTCGATATCCGCTTCAGCGTATAGCCACACCTGATGATGTTGCGAAAGCCGCGCTTTTTCTTGCTTCAGATGACGCGTCGTTCATTACCGGACAGATACTTGAGATTTCCGGCGGTGCCAGACTATGATTTTTCAGTATCTGTCTCTACAGGCATGAGCGGGAGGACTTTTGAGATGGTGATTCTCTTGCCGGGTTTTATCCTTTTCAGATCTATTTTGGCTTCAGTTGAGACGTTTATTATAAGGTGGATTTTCTCTTTTCCCATGAGAATATCGCAACGCTTGATCTGTATGTCTTTGATGGCAAGGTCAATGGTTTTGCCGGCTTTTCCCTTCAATATGGCCTTATTCACGATGGCGGGCACCTTTTCAATTTCTGTTTCCAGGTTAAGATGAAGTTTCGAGGCTACAGCTTGTTTAATCGACGTATGCAGCAGATCATCCCCGGTTTGTATCAACGCACTTTTTGAGTTAAGCGCATAATCAAAGTTATGAACTTGCAGTTTCTGACTCGGCACATCAAAAGCCAGTTGGCCACTGATATATAATTTTCCCTTGAACAGCTCATTTGTCTCAACGGCTATGGTTATGCCTTTTTCAGAAGCGTACGCTCCGATGCTGTTTATTTTGATACTGCGCCCTTTCTCGGTGAATGTTTTTCCTTTGAAATAGTCGCTCAACTGTTCATTGATTTCACTGAAAGTTGTAAACGCGTAGAGATAGATATCGGATTGCTGAGCAGTATCCTTTTCCGGCAGTTGTGAAAACGATGGTAGAGGTAGCGGTGCTTTTTCTGCCGTGGTGTCGGTAACAACCAGCGCCCGGGCTTTCAGAAGGGTTTGGCAGATTATTTCTTTCCGGCTCAGTTTTACGGATCCCTGAATATCTTCGCATATAAAACGTATCCAGGCCTTCGGTGGTTTTTTGTGGATCGCGATCGGTTTTTGCAGGCCTTTCCAGACACCTGATACTGTGGGACGCAATGAGACTTTCCCATTGATTTCCTTGTCAAGAATATCCGTTAAGACCCTGCTTTGCTTCTGTATCTCAATATCCAGGTATTTTGTAATGGTTTTTCTGAAAGGGCCGAAGCGAAGAACAGGTTCTTTGATCCATTGATAGCCGGTTATTGTGAATTTTGTTGACACATTCCACTTATTATCCAGAGCTACAGGGGTCGATACTGTTATCAGGAGACTTGTTTGCAGCGGTTTAAACAGCCTGGTCAGTAGGTTTCCAAATCGGCTCTTGACAAGTTTCGCATTGACAGTCAGGGGTAGTGTACAGAAAAGTTCTTTTCCGTCGGAGGTGACAGTCAGTGCCTCTTTTTTAGTCAGTGTCAGGTAGACCGCTTCTTTTTTAGAGGATTGAAGAAAAATACTTTTTTCCAGAAAGGTGCCCGTCACTATCGTGTTCAGGTAGTTTTCGAGTTTTTCCAGTTTGAACCTGACTGGTACGTTGAACGTGGAGAGGGGGACAGTTACGGAGACAGCTTCAGTGATGGCCTTTGGCGGTTTGGGTTTATTGGTTTCCACGATTGTCAGCAGAAGCAGCAGGCCGACAAAAATCACGGCAACGAAAATCCCTGTAATGGTGAGTGCTTTTTTCATTCCGGTCATGTGTTCATAAGCAGCGTCATGTCTGCCTGATGGGTGTCAGATAGTGTTGCCCTGACCCGTGGAGTGTCCGTTGTGGAATGGAGCAGTTATGCTGTAATGTAGAGAAAATAGGAAGGAATTCTCTGCTTGCAATGTTTCAAAGGGATTGTCCTGTGTTGCGTGTATATTATTTTCTTCTTGTTATATGGCAAGTAAAAGAGTATTATCAATCGTTAGCCAATGGTTGGTTGATCGCTGTCCGATGATTTGTGCTTTTGATTGTTTGATGGCGTTTCTCTCTTTATTTAAGCACACATTACCATGAGGTAAACATGAACATTTATATTGGCAATTTGGATTACGGCGTAAGTGAAGAAGATTTGCGCGAAGCTTTTGGCGAGTTTGGAGAAGTCTCCAGCGCAAACATCATTTCTGACAAATTCACAGGCCGTTCCAAAGGTTTTGGTTTTGTTGAAATGCCGAATGACGCAGAAGCAAACCAGGCAATCGATGCATTGAACGATACCGACCTTAATGGTCGTTCTATCAAGGTCAACCAGGCAAGACCTCGCGAAGAACGTCCGTCAAGACCTCGTTACTGAGCAGAATAGCCCCTCTATTCAATAGAGTTAAGCCGCCGTGCATAACGCACAGGCGGCTTTTTTTATTTCCGGATTACCCTTCTTCCCTTACCACTTTCCCTTCTCCCATAGTCAGTTCTGTCGCTTGTTGGCCGGATGTATTTAAAGCGTCAAAAAACGGACTTCGCGTCCCGCATCTCTCGCCTGTCGATAACAGGGGGTGATAAGATTGGATATTAATCCGCCGGCAATACTTGCTTGATACATCATTAAAGTATAAGTTAAGCATAATGTTTTATCTCTGACTTACCATCAGTCATATCCGGAGGATAGGACAATGATGGAATGCGGTTTGTTTGGCAAGCAATTTTTCAAAACAAGCAAAGGAGGCAATAATGAAGCACCTGTACCTTATTCTTGTGGTTTTATCACTGGCGGCCTGTGGCTCCACCAGTGGTATCAAAACGGCGGAAGGTGAAAAATCCGACTTGGACCTGTCATCGTATGAAAATGTTGTTGTGCAGAATTTTACAGACGGAACTAAAAAATCGAATCTTCCTGATTTTATGGGAAATGATTTTGCGGACATGATAGCCGCAAATATAAAAGAACAAGGTGTTTTCAGTCAGGTATCAAGGGACTCTCTGGATGGAAAAAGCATTGTGATTTCAGGGGCGATCACCAAGTACAAAGAAGGTAGTGCGCCGCTGAAACTGCTCATCGGTTTTGGAGCGGGAAGTTCTCATTTTGACGCGGATGTCAAGATTTCGGATTCCGAGACCAACACTGAGTTAGGCAAGGTTATCGTTGATAAAAAAAGCTGGGCTTTGGGTGGCATCATGGCTGCGACACAAACGGTCAAAGGTTTTATGAGCGGAGCAGCCAAAAAAATTGCTAAAGAAGTCGCTGAAGCAAAGAAAGCTCCGGGTGACGAAATAGCAAAATCCGAATAAGTATACGTTACCTGACAAGTAGAAACGTTGAGCCGCCGTGCATAACGCACAGGCGGCTTTTTTTGTTCGTTTTGTTTTAATATATTATATGCGCAATCACTTAATTAAAAGCCAAAGTGTCTGAAGCCGGAAAAATAGCGAGGATGTTCAAGGTCTTGTCGGTGGAGACACGTGTACAGATGATTGAACTGCTCAGAGGCAGATCTCTTTGCGTGAACGCTCTTGCCAAATCGCTGGGCATAACACCGGCTGCTGTCTCACAGCATCTTCGCATTCTTCGTGACGCGGAAATGGTGATTGACGATAAGAGAGGGTACTATGTTCATTACAGGTTGAATGAGCGCACCTTTGAGAGGTTGAAAGAAACTGCGATGCAGTTGCTTCGTTGAGAGGTGCCTAAACAACTTTTGCTTTAAATAAAAAAGGAGAACGCTATGTCTGATAATAAAGGATGCTGCTGCCAGAACCCGGATATGCTTAAAGGCAAACCGGAAGATTGCACCCCGGATGTCATAAAAAAGTGCCACGGTGAAGAAGTGAAGCACTCATGTGAAAGCGATGCCGGGAATGAGCAAACGGCAGAAAACAAGGAAGAGAGTAAAGGATAGTCGTTTGCATTCAATCGTGATATCTCTGAAGCCGCCATGCAGTGAAGCATGGTGGCTTTTTTAATTAAGGTATTTGTTTGTGTATTCCGTATATATTAAAGTTATGAAACGGTATAGGTAGGGTTAATGCATTTGTTTACGGGTAAGAGAATACATTTTCTATGCGTCATCTGTTTGAGAGTTATGCTACCTGCGGGGACAGGTTTTTTGATGAAATAATGAACTCTGAAGGGAAACCGAGAGAGCATTATGAAACAATGATTCATCGATTTGGTCAGTTTTCCTCCGATGATATCAAGGCTCGCCGACAGATTATCAATATGTTTTTTCGAAATCAGGGTATTACCTTTACCGTTTATGGCCTCAAGGAAGGGGTGGAGAAAATATTTCCTTTTGACCTCATTCCAAGAATTATCCCTTCTCGTGAATGGGAGCTTGTTGAAAAAGGGGTCTTGCAGCGCATAACTGCTCTTAACGAGTTTCTTTCTGATATCTACCAGAATCAGAAAATCCTGAAAGATAAGGTCATCCCTCCCGAACTCGTTCTTGGCAGCAGGCACTTCAGGCGTGAGTTTGTGGGGGTTCGTCCG